>VAZQ01000395.1 GCA_005883115.1 Alphaproteobacteria bacterium
TCGCTCGGCCCGGTCTCGACCGTAATTCGGCCTGAATGCCATTGGGTCCCTCCCTAGTGCGGCGGGTTGATTTAGTACCTCGCGACTATATATATGCACGCGTTCGAGTTTTGCCCGTCCTTGCCATTGATTTGCCCGTTCAGGCTAGGTGCTGGGACTTTGGTCTTGCCGGCCGTGGCTCGACGTCGCGATGCCGCGCTCGATGCGTGGCGGCGTCAACAATCACAGGAAAGCCAAAATGGCACGCAAGCCGGCAACGCGCGTTGAATTCACGCTTTTCGATGTCGTTTACGAAGACGGCTCGCTGCGTTCCAATCGCAGAGTGCCAAGCGACGTCCTCGGGGGCCTCGACGGCGATGCCGCTGCGCGTGCGGTTATCGAAGAACAGGACCGAATCATCGCGGAGAAGTCAGGGACCCCTGCCGTTGGCGTGAAAAGCATTCACCGGTCCGGCAGCAAGGATACCGATCGGACCATACGACCGTCCCGGCGTGAATCAGCATCGGACTGATCGGAAAGCAGGGGAGGGATCATTCAGCCGCCGACTGGTAGCTTTCCACCGGTGGGCATGAACAGACAAGATGGCGGTCGCCATAAACGTTGTCTACGCGATTCACGGGACACCAGTATTTGTCGCGCAATAGATTTTTCGCCGGGAAACAGGCCACAGCACGTGCGTAGGGGCGCGTCCAATTCTCGTCGATGAGATCGAAAACAGTATGTGGCGCGTTTTTGAGTAGGTTGTTTTCCCGGTCCATCGCCATTTTCCCGATCGCTGCAATCTCCGATCGAATTGAAACCATGGCGTCGCAGAAGCGGTCGAGTTCCGCCTTCGATTCCGATTCTGTGGGCTCGATCATCAGAGTGCCGGCCACCGGGAAGCTCATGGTCGGGGCATGGAATCCGTAGTCGATCAGCCGCTTCGCGATGTCTTCGACGGAGATTCCGGCGCTATCCTTGAATGGACGCACGTCGATGATGCATTCATGAGCCACGCAGCCATGCGCTCCCCTGTAAAGCAGCGCATAGTGGCCCTCGAGCCGCTTGGCGATGTAATTGGCGTTCAAGATAGCAGCGTGCGTCGCGGCGAGCAGTCCATCGCCACCCATCATGACGATATAGGCCCATGAAATTGGCAAGATGGCCGCCGAACTGAATGGCGCAGCGCTGATCGCGCCTACTTGCGTGGGCTCGCTCGGCCATTGCGAATGACCGGGGAGGAAAGGGGCAAGATGCTTTTTCACGCCGATCGGTCCCATGCCGGGCCCGCCCCCGCCATGCGGGATACAAAATGTCTTGTGGAGATTGAGATGGCCGATATCGGCGCCATATCTGCCCGGCTGCGCCAGGCCCACTTGCGCGTTTAGGTTAGCGCCGTCGAGATAGACCTGTGCGCCATGGGCGTGAGCGATGCTGCAAATCTCGCCAATCGCCGATTCGAACACGCCATGGGTGGATGGATACGTGACCATCACGGCAGCGAGACTGTTCGAATATTGCTCCGTCTTCTTGCGCAAATCGGCAAGGTTGACATTGCCTTCGTCGTCACACGTGACGACGACGACCTCCATTCCAGCCATTTGCGCGGATGCCGGATTTGTGCCGTGGGCCGAGGATGGGATCAGGCACACGGTGCGCTGTGGCTCGCCGTGGCTGACGTGATAGGCGCGGATGACGAGCAGGCCGGCATATTCGCCCTGTGCGCCGGAATTCGGTTGCAGCGAGATCGCGTCATAGCCGGTGATCTCGCAGAGCTTCGTGGAGAGCTCCGCGATGAGCTCGGCATAGCCTTGAGCTTGATCCACCGGCGCGAAGGGATGGATGTTGGCAAATTCCGGCCAGGTGATGGGCATCATTTCGGCCGTCGCGTTGAGCTTCATCGTGCAGGAGCCGAGCGGAATCATGCTGCGGTCCAGGGCGAGATCACGATCGGAAAGGCGGCGCATGTAGCGCAGCATTTCCGTTTCCGAGCGGTGGAGATGAAAGACCGGATGAGTCAGGAAATCGCTGTGACGGGCGAGTTGCATAGGAATGACCTCGCCCGTTTGCGCGCTCAACTCATCGAACGACGGAGGGGCGGCTGGGGTTTTGGGTTGCGACCCGAATGCGCGCCATACTGCCTCGACGATGCCCGGCGTGGTGGTTTCATCGCAACTGATACCGATGCGGGCCTGTGCGCCGCTGCCGATCTTGCGCATGTTGAACGCGTTCGACGCAGCGTTCTTGAGAATTTCGGATTGGCGCGCCCCCACCTCGATCGTAATCGTGTCGAAGAACGCAGCTTGCTGGACGCGCCAGCCGAGTGCCCTCAGTCCGTGGGCCAATATCTCAGCGGCGCGATGCACTTTGCGCGCGATGTGCCTAAGACCGTCAGGACCGTGATAGACCGCATACATCGCCGCGATCACCGCCGGAAGGACTTGCGCGGTACAGATATTGGAGGTCGCCTTCTCGCGGCGGATGTGCTGCTCGCGCGTCTGCAGAGCGAGTCGGTAGGCTGGCTGACCGCGGGAATCGACCGATACGCCGACGATGCGGCCGGGAAGCGCGCGCTTGTAGGCATCCTTGGCTGCAATAAAGGCAGCGTGTGCCCCCCCATAGCCCATCGGCATGCCAAAGCGCTGAGTCGATCCGATCGCGATGTCCGCACCCAATTCGCCCGGCGGAGTAAGCAGAGTCAGCGCGAGCGGATCGGTTGCCATGACAGCGAGCGCGCCGGCCTCGTGCAATGCTGAAATGACAGTGCGGAAATCCCGGATCTCGCCCGAGGTCCCGGGATATTGCAGTAGCGCGCCGAATACTGCAGCCGGCTCAAGGTCTTTCATTGGATCGCCGACTTTGACGGTCCAATCCAGCGGTTCGGCGCGTGTGCGCACTACCGCAATGGTTTGCGGATGACATTCGGCATCGACGAAAAATGCGTTCGCGCGCGATTTCACCACGCGATGTGACATCGCCATCGCTTCCGCCGCCGCGGTCGCCTCGTCGAGCAGCGATGCATTCGCGATCTCGAGCATGCACAGCTCGGAGATCATGGTCTGGAAATTCAATAAAGCTTCGAGCCGTCCTTGGCTGATCTCGGCTTGGTAGGGCGTATAGGCCGTGTACCAGGCCGGATTTTCGAGAATGTTGCGCTGGATCACCGGCGGCAGGATCGTCCCATAATATCCCTGACCGATCAGCGACGTGAAAACCTTATTCTTATCGGCGATGATGCGGAGCTTCTGCAAAGCTTCGCTTTCCGAAATTCCCGGCGGGAGCGCGAGCGGGGCTGGTTGCCGGATCCTATCGGGCACCGTCTGTGAAATCAGTTCATCGATATCGGACACTCCGACGGTTGAGAGCATTTCGCTCATGTCTGCGGGCGACGGTCCGATATGACGGCGCGAAAAATCGCTCGGGTCAAAATCGGCGGCAGAGGTTCTGGGAGGCATCGGGTTCACCTTTTCGAATCGCACCTTCGGCGCGGTCGCAGCGAAATGTTTCAAGCAATCATCGCCTGGTACGCCTTCTCATCGAGCAGACCGTCGAGCTGGGATGGATCGAACATCTTGATCTTAAAGAACCAGCCCTTTCCCATCGGATCGCGATTCACGAGCGCCGGCTCATCAACGATAGCTTGATTGATCTCGGTGACTTCGCCGCTCACCGGCGCATATACGTCCGAGGCAGCCTTCACAGATTCCACGACTGCTGCCGCTGTTCCCTTCTCCGCTTTCGCTCCAGGCGCCGGTAATTCAACGAAAACCAGGTCGCCGAGCTGCTTTTGCGCATAATCGGTGATCCCAACCGTGGCGATATCCTCTTCGACACGAAGCCATTCGTGGTCGTCCGTGAATTTCAACATCGCGATTGGTCTCCGCGGTTCAATTTCTGTTGCGTTTGTAGCGGTGCGGGACGAAAGGCAGATCACAGACTCGCAACGCAACGCGCTTGCCGCGCACCTCGCCGAAAATCCGCGTACCCGTCGTTACAAGAGCTTTATCGATGTAACCCATCGCGATCGGCGCCTGCACAGTCGGCCCGAAGCCCCCGGACGTGACGATGCCGATCGAGCTTTCGGAAATCTCGTCCGGGTAAAGCTTCGCGCTCCCCCGCACGGGAACGCGATCCTCGACTTTCAATCCGACACGGCGTCGTGGTGCGCCGTCGACCAATTGGCGCAAAATGACCTCTGCACCGGGAAAACCTCCCGCGCGCGACCCGCCGGCGCGGCGCACGTTCTGAATCGCCCATTCGAGCGAGGCCATCACCGGCGTCGTTTCTGGACCGAGATCGGAACCGTAGAGACACAGTCCGGCTTCGAGCCGCAAGCTGTCGCGCGCGCCAAGACCGATGGGCATCATAGAATTGTCCTCACATAGCGCATGCGCCAAGGCGTCAACGCGATCGGCTGCAATGCTGATCTCAAATCCGTCTTCGCCGGTATAGCCGGACCGCGAAACCTCGCACGTTGCGCCTAGAATTTGCAGCGTCCGCACGTCCATGAACCGCATCGTGCGAATCGGGGGGGCGAGGCGCACCAGCGCTGCTTCTGCCAACGGGCCCTGCAACGCAATCAGCGCGCGATCCGGCAGAGGATCGATCTTGCAGGTTTCTCCCACGTGTCGAAGGAGATGCGCCAAATCGGCGGCCTTGCAGGCGGCATTAACGATGAGCAGCAGATGATCGCCATGGTTAGCCACTATTAGGTCGTCCAGAATTCCGCCAATCGCGTTCGTGAACAGCGCATAGCGCTGCCGCCCCTCTGAAATGCCGATAACGTCAACCGGGACCAGGGTTTCCAGCGCGCGAGCGGCATCTTCCAGGCGTCCCGAGAGGGGATACATGGCGATCTGCCCCATATGGGAAACGTCGAAGAGGCCAGCGGCAACACGGGTGTGCAGATGCTCGGTCAAAATACCGGTGGGATACTGCACCGGCATTTCATAGCCAGCGAAAGTTACCAGCCGAGCGCCGCGTTCAACATGAAACCCATGCAGTGGTGTGCGTAGCGGCCGCGTCACTTGAGGAGTTTCGCTCATGGGCGTCTCCGCTGGCTCGCGGACGACGCCACGCGAAAAAAGATAAGACAAGGATAAGACCACATTGGAGCACCTCATTGCGGCCGTTTTGCCGCTGTTTCGGTGCCCCCTCTGTGTGTTTGCCTGAGAACGTTATCCCGTCGGCGGGCGCGAAGCGCGCCTCTTTCCAGAGTACGTCAATCATCGCGGTCCTTTTGCCTGAGAGTTTCCGGGGCGGTTGCTCCTTCGGCGTCGAAGACCGATCTCTCCCGCGATGATTTTTATGTGTACTAATCTTCGCTTTTGAGCCCTGTTTTCCGAGGCACGCTTTTGATCACTACGATCACGTGCCAAGTATCGCCAAAATGGTACACCGATGCAACCGACACGCCGGCAGCGAACACCAATTGGTCAAAACATGCCGTTGCCGTTGGCGGCCGTCTCCGGGATCTGTTGAATGACGTCCCAGTGCTCGACCACCTTGCCATTCTCAAGCCGGTAGATATTGACAATCGCAAGACCACGCGTGCCCGGCTCGCGCACGGCATGATCATGGACGATCACGTAATCGCCGTCAGCGAAGATGTGCTTGATCTCGCTGCGACTGTTCGGAAACTTGTCCTTCAAAAACGCAATGTAGCCCTTTAGACCTTCAGGTCCGTCGGCGGCGTTCGGGTTGTGCTGAATATAGCGCGCTCCGAGATATTTCGACGCGGCATCGAAATCCTTCTGATTGAGCGCGGCATCCTCGAATGCAGCTACCGCCTTTTTGTTCGCCTCTAGCTCGTCGATGCCGGCGGCGCGAGCGGACGGCATGACGGCCAATAAGGCGAATGTCGTTGCGGCGAGCAAAGAGCAACGCATGTCAACCTCCATTTTCCTTGCCGGGGCATTGTGCCTCCTACCAGAGGCAAACGTAGCTACTGAAAGCGAACCGGGTTCCAACCGCAGAGCGGATAACCTGTCGGGCATTTCGGCGCGCGCGAGATCATAAAATCGTTCCCCCGCATTGTAGGATATCGAATTAGCGAGGATCAGTCAGTGGGTATGCCGACATCTTGCAACCCGGTCAGCGGCTTGATTCCGGCGCGGTTCGGTGTCCCAATTCTTTTTCCGGACCGGGAGGAGATGATGGTCAAGATCAGCGTGCTCTATCCTCACAAGGGCGGCTCTGCCTTCAACATGAACTATTATCTTAATAACCACATTCCCATGGTGCGCCAAAAGCTCGGTGCGGCTTGCAAGGGGATAGCAGTCGAGCAAGGCATCGCTGGTGGCGCCCCAGAATCCCAGCCAACATATGCCGCGATGGGACACCTGCTGTTTGACTCAATGGAGTCGTTCCAGGCGGCATTCGTGCCGCATGCAGCGACGATCATGGCTGATATTCCTAACTATTCAGCCGTCCAGCCGATCGT
>VAZQ01000396.1 GCA_005883115.1 Alphaproteobacteria bacterium
CGAGCGGTTGCAAGGTTTTCTGCTCCAGGTCGAAATATCCCAGATCGTAGTGCATGAAGCTGACGAGCCAAATGCCCTCGTCGACCTCCTTGATGCCCAGCCGTTGACCGGCGAGCACGCGTCAAGCCGGGCCGTCCGCAGCAGAACGGCCGTCACGAGCGCACTCAACTAACCTAAAGGCTTCGGGGGAAACCCAGCGTTCAATCCCGCAGCAAGACCAGCTTCGGTGAGTTCGTACGTGTAGCGATCACGCAATTTGATCTTGATCCAACGATTTTCGACCGCCTTGTTCAACCCTCGTTGGAAATCGGCATCTCTCACATCGATGAAATGATTGCGTCGAAGTACGCCGCTCGCACCAACTTTATGCTGCATGAAAATGCTGAGGATTTGGCGCCCTACTTGTTCATCAGATGCCATGTCATACATCCACTGCGGGTGTCGAACCGACGATCACACAAGTCGAACACCACTGCAAGCGGCGGAATGGAATTATACCCTTTCTGCTGCGCGCCGACGAACTGATCGAGTGAGCGGCAGGATTTCATTCCGATTTGATCGTGCTGCCAATTAGCAGCTGAATTGGTCGAGACGACTTGCGGCACATGGGTCAGCTTGGGTTGAGCGGACGTATTCACCGCAGGCTCGAACAGATGTGAATGACTCGAAGGCGACATGTGGCGAATCGCTCATTCGATCATCTCGTCGGCGCGCTATCAGCATGCGCGCAGCTAGAGAGTCAGCCAGTACGTGGCGAGTCACACCCTGCACAAACTCTCCACCAGCCACTTTCTCGCCAGCCGTGCCGATCTACTTTCCAACTATCTTTCGCAACGCCTCATTGATCCTGTCTTGCCAGCCCGGTCCGGCTTCTTGAAAGTGATCAAGAATGTCGCGGTCAATTCGCAAAGAGACAAGCTCCTTGGCATTCGGGATGGTCGGAGGCTTCGGAGGGAGTTCCGCCGGCTTCGTGGTTGCCGCCTTGAACGCGGCTTCAGCCGCATCCCGTGGCGTAGTGGTTCTTCGTGTTCTATCCGCAGGCATTTATGTCCTCTCCTCTAGCGCTTTCACTTTCTTAAACGTAAACTGGGCGATTATACGAAAGCATGCGATGCGGAGACGGCCACAACGGTGAGGCGAACAGTGTCAGGAAGAAGGATAGCAGCGCGATCATCGCCGCCGACGTTACGCGTTTCGGTCATGCAATCAATAAGGACGGAGATCTCGGTACACATAGGCCCAGCCGCGCCTTTCACATCCGACGATTGGCCGAGGGCGCGTCGTTTCCCGTTTTATTGCATCGCACAATAAAGTGATTTGTGGTCGGACTTCGAAGCATTTATCTGCCGGAAGCTCGACGGTGGGGTTTGTAGTTGCGCTCGCCGCCAATCGAATCGTTTGGATGATTACGGTGTTGTCGCTCTCGCTTTCAGGAGGGGTTTGCATGGTTCGCTTGCGCGTCCATCTATTGTACAATTTTGCGCTGATACTCGCGCTTTGTATGACTGTCGGTATCGCTCTACTTCTCCTGAGCGACTCCCAGTTCTGTTTGATGCCGCACGCCGCCGAAATTCCCCCGGTTTTCGGCTATGGCGGCCAACTCCCGCTGCTGTGGTGAGCCGATCACTCCAAGTTCAAGGCCGCACGTGCACCGCCTGTTGGATGTCCTCCGCCGAAGGAAAGCTCTGATCGCAGACTTCGAGCGCTGTCTCGCGGCCGTCAAGGCCTGAACGAATGTCAGCGCCTATTTCCGCGCGAGCCGCTCGAAGTCACGCAGCACGGCGGCAATGAGTTTCTGTCGGCGGGGATCTTGCGCGGAGGGGGAAGAGGCAAAAAGCTTGAGAAGATAGCGCGCCTTCTCGGCGGCTTCACGCCAATTGGCAGCGGGCGCTGCAAGCAGGCGCGCCTCCAATTCGTCCTGTCGAAGGCGAAGAGCTTTTTCGTTGGCTTCGACGTTTGCCAGCAGCCGGCGCAGCTCGGTAGCCTTCTGCGCGGTCATGCCGCGATGCTGATCCAAGTCGATCGTTTTCCCGGTCATGGTTGCGCCTCTGGGGTGGCTAGGGCCTTCCTTGCATGAATGCGACGGCGGATGCAAACAAGATCGTTGTGCGCATACGGGTCAGCATTAGACTAAGACTGCCGCGCGGCGGGGGAAGGGATAGTCGGAGCTCTCGTACAAGCGACGAATCGATCCGCTGCCGCAGCAGACGCGCCCGCTCAGCACGCTTGGCTTGTGGCACGCCATACCGGCCGGCACGTCGCGCCTGCGCAGCGCCGCGACACGGCGCCGACTGCCTTCCACCGCCACAAACGGCAGACGTCCGCGGGAGGATGATGAGGGCGCTCACCAAACGGCTACTGAGAATCGCGTTCCTTGAGAGCGTCCACGTATCCGCGCACGTAATCTATGCCATGTTGGCTCAGGAGGCGCTCGATCCATTCGTCGAACGCTAGTCGCTCAGCGTTCGACAGGGTTTTCCTGTAACTCTCGAATTCTATCTGAAGCGATCGATCCAGCATCAAACGCTTTCAGCGTCCGGCCAAGTCATGCATGGACGCGGCGGAGGGCCTTCCCTGAGCAGGCGCAAGACAACGTTCCCTTTCTTGTTTCGTTCCTACGACACGAGCCGCCGCTTGAAGCCGCGTTGCGACGCGCGTGGCCTCGATGCTGGGATGTGGACTCGTAATCCGCTGCATAGTTCCCCATATGCATGGGCGGCCGGGGTACGCAATCGACAGACGCTACCCGGAGATACTCGTCTCCAGCCTTACTATCAATAACTTACCTGGCGCTCGCCGAGCACACATTGCCAGGTAGACACCTCGCGAGTTACGACATGGTCATCGCGCCAGCTTTGAGCGTCCACGTGATTCTGGCGTTCGCTGCGCTCGCCTTCGTCGGCGCGGTGCTTTTGGGCGCGTTTTGATACGAGACGGGCCGCCACGGCGGCATTAGACCGGTCCATTCCGCTTCGAAACGCCAGCAGGCAAGTCTCGCTATACGAAATTATTCGCCTGCATCAGCGAGGAAGAGGACGGCTATGTGGTTCAAGTCAGGCTCTCCAATGAGAAGAAGCCGGAAAACAGCGCGTGGGGCGAGGAAATGGTCGATTCGTTCGAGAGGGCGTCTGAATTGGTCGCAGCGCTGGCCGGCGAATTCTCGATCGCGCAGGCAGGCATAGAGATCGAAATCCGCATGCACAACCATAAGCACGGCACGCGACACTGATCCGCAGGAGTGGGACATCAGCCGGGTCGTCTTTTTGGGATCTTCCGGCAGCGCCCTCTGTCCAAATTTTTGCAATTCGGAAGGGTCAACTAACTTGGAACGCGTATGGCATATCAGCGGTTGCGCTCCTACGCGTTCCAGGGCTGCCCGGTAGTCCCGAGGATTTCCTTTATACGTCGGACGATGTCCGCGGCTCTTTCTTCCTCTTCGAGGAAGCGCTGCCCATCGTTGGCCCGAAGCGCTGCGGCGGCCCGTTTGGTGGCCACGGCGTACTCTTCATGCAGGCGCTGGAGCTCGGCGCCTTCCTTAGAGCTAATGATGGAGTGGGGCTGGGCCACGAATCCATCCTACTCCCATCAGGGGCCATTCGACTAGGATCGGAAGATTCAAACTGAGACACTACCCAGGGCACGCCTCAGTCGGCGCAATGTGGCAGCGCAGGGTGGGTTCGCTCGCGATATATTGTCTTTTCAGCAAGTCGCATGGGATTAACGATCTTCCACCGAGACAAATTTGGTGGCTGACCGTAAACAGAAAAGGCAAGATCTGTACCCAGGCATTGGAACCAGCGGAGACTGAGCTGCAACTAGGGCGACTTAAGACTTTGGTGCATTCCGAAAACTAGTTCTGCAATATCGATGATGAAGTCCGCCGAGGGCGCGCAGGCCTCACTACTACTTTGGAGGCGGGGGATCTTTCCGAGTCGAACGACCCTTGCACCAGGCAGTGATCGCGACAGCGTCGATTTTTTCATCATTCGGGCCTTTGATGAAACGCACAACGCAGTTCTGCCGCATTAGATCGCGGGCTTGGCGTAGAGCGTCTTCTTTCGAAGCAAAGGCTCGGCTCACAGAATCCTTGTTCAATCGACGATCGAAATAATGCGTGGTCCAGGTCATGCCATGCTCCGGTGCCCACTTAGATACGACCTCAGCTGTCCCTGTCGAAACTAAATCTGGCGGCCCGTTCGAATTCGATCAACATCATGAAGAAGCCCAAAGACGCGTTCAACCGGAGCCATGCGGACGCATCACCGGCCTTTCGGTCGTGTCTCAGTTTCAGATGAACTTGGCGGCCGAGGTCATCGCAAACCAGGGCATCAGTGGTGAGATCGCTGCTGTTTCGATCAATGAACGGGTGGGCCGAGAAGTTCGCGCCACCATGAAGAAAGAGGGCGCTACGTTGCCAAAGAGCTTGCCGATTGAACCGCCGATCTCCGAGGTTCGGAAGCGGGCTCGCCAAGGATGCTCCGGCCGTCATCGAAGGGCCTAGCACCGGCGGGACTTCCACCTAACGGCTGCGGCCTTTTTGGCAATTGCCTTTCGCTTCTTGGCCGACATACCTGCGGCCCGCGCCTTCCCGCCCATACGGCCAAGCGCCACGGCGGCGGCGTTCTTGCCGTCATCGGTGATCTTGTCCTCGATCTGGCCGGTCGCGATCCGCATGACGTGGACGGCGTTGCCGATCACGTCGCGGGTGCGGCGCTCGCCTTTGGGGCCTCGTGGCATTATTTATGGCCTCGCTTTAAGCCGGTCTTGAATGACCTTCTCAAGCTCATTGAGCAGGCGCTTAAGCTCCATCACCTGCGCTTCTATCTCAGAGAGTTGGGGCCGCGGGGCCTCGCTGATCAACACCTTCTGAGCAAGCAGCCGTCTCAGTTGGGCTTCCTGCCCCCGGAGGGCGTCAATGATATTGATGGAGGTCTCTGCCATTTTCGCCCTTTGGGCCTCTTGGCATTCCTGATAGGCTCCTGCTTGACGGTAAGCATACCTTAGTTTGAAACAAATGGCGAGGAGTTGTCCAAATGCTCCTATGTCGCACGACGAGGGATGGGAACACCCAACATTGCGAGCATCGCAAAAGTTTTCACCGAAGCGAGGGCCTTTCTGAGTGTGTAAACGTGCCGTTCGGTTATTTTGGGGAAGGTGATGAGCGCGTGCGCTGGCCACATTTCAAAGTTGTCGTGGACTGGAGCGACGTGGAAGCCCTGATCGCCAAGTTTCACCAGATGAAACACCCCAAAGCGCTGCGCATCAAAAAAGCGGGCAAGATCGCTGCCGCCCTCGAACGATTCATGAAGGAGGAGGCTGCGCTTCATAGAGACTTATTCCCTGCGGACTGCCCTCCACAGAGCTCCATCGCAAGATGGACGAGCCGTGGCAGAACCTGATCGGGCTGCTCGGCCATATGCTGCGCGAGGTCTTGGATGGCCAGTTTTTCGCGCTGATAGTCCGCCTTGTCGGCAATGGATGGTGCAGCTCATCCGTGATGAGCAAGTCGTCAGGTTCGTTCGGCAACGATGCAGCCATGTCACTGCACGTAGAGCTTCAGGATAACGAGAAGGCCAGAGTGAAATCCGACAAAGTCCCGTGTTGCGCCCGTGGCGGACACTCCTCAATCTTCTTGCGATATTCATCGCCAGCGCTCAATTCGTAGATGGGACTGACGAGGCCGGGGCCAGTTTGAACAAGGCAAACAAACTCAGATTGCAAAAGATTGCGAGGTGAGCAATTTTATACAGATGCGATTCAGCCATCGGACCTAGCCTGATCGCCCGCAAGGGCGGGTCACTAACTGACGAAAAGGCGTCTCCTAAATGCCAGATGCAGCCTGGGCAATAGGACTATTCGGTGGGATCCCGGCCGCGCTCATTTTTCTCTTCTGGTGGATTCGCAGATGGGACTGACGAGGTCGCCAACTGAGGCGGCCTTATCGTCATCGCCTTGCCGAGACCGGAAGCAGCGGACGCGGCCCTGTGCTGCCGCCGATCGCCGTTTAGAGCAAAGGATGGAGCATGAAGCCGGAACACGAGGCGCGCCGCAAAATCATCCGCGAATGGATGTCGCTTCCGAAGGACAAGCGACAGACCGAAGAGCAGGCCAAGCCCTTTGCTAAGAAGGCGATGGAGCGAATCCCGTCCAGTGGCGATCCGTACCGGAAGATAATGAGGTGGCTGTTGCCCCGCATCGGTAGGCCGTGACCCCGGAAGTTACGTCCGAGAAGGTGCTCAGCATTTAATTCTTCGACCGGCCATTGTGCTTTACGTCCGGGACCCCCACTTCATCAGATACAGGCAAGCAGCGGCTTGCCCGAGAGCTGCCCAAAAAACGCAGCTCCGTTTCCCTGCAGTGGCAGCCCTGGTGCCGTCGGCAGGCACAATAACACTGCAAATAGAGTTGCGTTCGGATGCGGATGCCCTAAGCACCCCGCGTCCGCTGCGCACGCGCGCGGCGCGGTCTCGGCCTTCACCCTCTGCAAGGCAAGATCCGATGCTGCCGGTAACGGAGGCCTGAATGGCTGCGTTCGATTACAGCATCGTGGCTGAACTGTTTCCCACGAGGAGCGAGATAAAGTCGGTTCCCTCCAGGAGAAGGCACAGGCGAGCTTCCCCTCTTGGATATGGACGGTTTGCCAGCGCCGCGGATGCCATCCGTTTCGCAATCGAAGAGCTCCCGCCCGAACTTCTTCCGGACGCCTGTCTGGAAGTCGATGAAGAAATTCGACCGGGCCGGAATTCGCCGATTGTACGAAAGTGACCAATATCCGCTCGCCCGACGCGCAACGACCGGTACGCGCACGGCAGTTGAATGATTCGTCAGAGCTTAAGGAGACACCGATGAAATTCCGACCGCTTCACGACCGCGTTGTCATCGAGCGAATCGATGCCGAGGCGAAGACCGCTGGTGGCATCATCATTCCGGACACCGCCCAGGAGAAGCCACAGCAGGGCAAGGTCGTCGCCGTTGGACCCGGCGGCCGCGACGAGAGCGGCAAGCTTATCCCGATCGACGTCAGGGTCGGCGACCGCATCCTGTTCGGCAAATGGTCCGGCACCGAGGTAAAAATCGATGACGTCGAGTACCTCATCATGAAAGAGAGCGACATTATGGGGGTGCTGGTCGAGGCTGCTAATGCCAAGAAGAAGGCTGCCTGAGTGCGCTCTGCAAATTCTCGTTCTGGAGGAGACCTTGCGGGCCCCTCGAAGGCCGAGAAAACATCGGATCGATAATCCTCATCGTTGGGGCTCGCCCAATAGTCATTCCGCGAGATGAGGTCGAACAAAAAGGAATACTGAGATGTCTGCCAAGGAAGTGAAATTCTCGGTCGACGCGCGCGACAGAATGTTGCACGGCATCGATACGCTCACCCACGCGGTACGCGTGACGCTTGGCCCCAAGGGCCGCAATGTCCTGCTCGACAAGTCGTTTGGCGCACCGCGCATGACCAAGGACGGCGTGACCGTTGCCAAGGAGATTGAGCTCGAGGACAAGTTCGAGAACATGGGCGCGCAGATGGTGCGCGAGGTTGCCGCAAAGACCTCCGACCAGGCCGGTGACGGGACGACCACGGCGACGGTGCTCGCTCACGCGATCGTCAGGGAAGGTGCCAAGGCCGTCGCCGCCGGAATGAACCCGATGGACCTCAAGCGCGGCGTCGATCTCGCGGTCGGGACCATTGTCGCGGACCTCCAGAAGAACTCCAAAAAAGTCACCTCGAACGAGGAGATCGCCCAAGTCGGCACTATCTCGGCCAATGGCGATGCAGAGATTGGTCGTTTCATCGCCGATGCGATGAAGAAAGTCGGCAACGAGGGCGTGATCACGGTCGAGGAAGCAAAGTCGCTCGAGACCGAGCTCGAAGTGGTCGAGGGCATGCAGTTCGACCGCGGATACATCTCGCCCTATTTCGTCACCAACGCCGACAAGATGCGGGTCGAAATGGAGGATGCTTATATCCTGATCTACGAAAAGAAACTGTCCGGACTGCAGGAGTTGCTACCGCTGCTGGAAGCGGTTGTGCAAGCGAGCAAGCCGTTGCTGATCATTGCCGAGGACATAGAGGGCGAGGCACTAGCCACCCTCGTGGTCAACAAGCTGCGCGGCGGCCTCAAGGTCGCGGCGGTGAAGGCCCCCGGCTTCGGTGATCGCCGCAAGGCAATGCTCGAGGACATTGCGATCCTCACGGGCGGCACCATGGTTTCCGCCGACCTCGGCATCAAGCTCGAGAATGTAACAATCAATATGCTCGGGCGTGCCAAGAAAGTGATGATCGACAAGGAGAACACCACGATCGTCGGTGGTGCGGGCAAGAAAGCCGACATCCAGGCGCGTATTACCCAGATCAAGGCGCAGATCGAGGAAACTACCTCCGACTACGACCGGGAGAAGCTGCAAGAGCGATTGGCCAAGCTCGCCGGCGGCGTCGCGGTGATCCGCGTCGGCGGTGCGACCGAGATCGAGGTGAAGGAGCGCAAGGACCGCGTCGATGATGCTATGCACGCGACCCGCGCCGCGGTTGAGGAAGGTGTCCTGCCAGGCGGGGGCGTTGCCCTGCTGCGCGCAAGCGAGACGCTCAAGAAGGTCCGCACCCACAACGACGACCAGAAGACCGGCGTTGAGATCGTGCGCAAGGCGCTCTCCTGGCCCGCGCGTCAGATCGCCATCAATGCCGGCGAAGACGGTTCGATCGTGGTCGGCAAGATCTTGGAGAAGGACACCTATGCCTACGGCTATGACGCGCAGGCGGGGGAGTACGGCAATCTCATCTCCAAGGGGATCATCGACCCGACCAAAGTGGTGCGAGCGGCACTGCAGGGTGCGGCATCGGTCGCCGGCTTGCTCATCACGACCGAGGCCATGGTCGCGGAGCTGCCGAAGAGGCAGAGCCCAGCGATGCCGGGCGGTCCCGGTGGAGGCATGGGCGGAA
>VAZQ01000397.1:0-10649 GCA_005883115.1 Alphaproteobacteria bacterium
CGCGTCGCGGGAACGGAGAGGTGTTGCTTGGTGATAAGCCTTTCAGTTCGTCATTCCGGCCGAGGCGCGATAGCGGCGAGGGCCGGAATCCATAACCACTGGCCGTGGATATGGATTCCGGGCTCGCGGGCGTCGCCCGCGCCCCGGAATGACGCGGAGAAAACGCGCATTACCGTTGCCTGCTTACGCCACTCCCGCACGCAGCAGATCGTGGAAGTGCACGATGCCCACCGGCCGTCCGCCATCGACCACGATCAGCTGCGTCTTGTTCGTCGAATTGAGCAGTTCGAGCGCCTCGCTGACGAGCTGATCAGGCCGCACGGTCATCGGCTGCGACGTCATCACCTGCTCGACGTTGAGATCGAGCAGATTGGAGCTCATGTGCCGGCGCAAATCTCCATCCGTGATGATGCCCACGAGCAGCCCGCGGCGATCGGTGATGGCGATGCAGCCGAATGTCTTCGCCGTCATCTCGGCTATCGCCTCCGACATGCGCGTGCCGACCGTGGCGAGCGGGATCTCGCCGCCGGTATGCATGATGTCGCGCACGAACTTGAGCATCGCGCCGAGGCGACCGCCCGGGTGCAATCTGCTGAAATCGATCGCGGTGAACCCTCGGCTCTCCAACAGCGCAATCGCCAGCGCGTCGCCGAGCGCCGCCTGCATCAGCGTCGAGGTCGTGGGTGCCAGATTGTGCGGGCATGCCTCTCGCGCCTGCGGGATCGCGAGCACCACGTCGGCCGCTCGGCCGAGCGTACTGTCGCTGACCGTGGTCACGGCAATGAGCCCGATGCGGAAGCGGCGCGAGTAGTCGATCAGATGCTTGAGCTCGACCGTCTCTCCCGACCAGGACAGCGCCATGATCACGTCATCGGGCGTGATCATGCCGAGGTCGCCATGGCTCGCTTCGCTTGGATGGACGAAGAAGGCGGGCGTGCCGGTGGACGCGAAGGTGGCGGCGATTTTTCGGGCGACATGGCCGGACTTGCCCATGCCGGTCACGATCAACCGGCCGTGCGCGCGGGAGATCAAATCCACGGCGGCTATGAAGGCGCGGCCGAGGCCATCGTGGATGGCGGCTGCGAGCGTGGTGAGCCCGGTGGCTTCGACGTCGAGCGTTCGCACCGCCGAGGCGATCAGCTCGCCGCTGCGGGCGCTCATACGTCGTTCAGTGCTCAGCGCCTTGGGCATCGAGATCCGACAGTATGCAAAGGCGCGCGATCTGCGCCCCCAGCCGAGATACTATATCCGCTTTCGCTTGGGTAACCAAAGCATAACGAGGCGAGCTAGCCATCGCCCAACAGGCGCTTGAGCTCGGCGCGCATAGCAGGCGCAATGTCGTCGCGCTCGAGCGCGTAAGCGATATTGGCCGCGAGAAAACCCACCTTCGAGCCGCAATCGAAGGCTCTGCCTTCGAATTCCAGCCCGTAGAACGGCTGCGTTCGCGCGAGTTCGATCATGGCATCGGTGAGCTGGATTTCATCACCGGCGCCGCGCCGCTCCGCGGCAAGAACGCCGAAGATTTCGGGCTGCAGGATGTAACGGCCGGTGATGATGAGGTCTGAGGGCGCCTTTTCGCGCGCTGGTTTCTCGACCATTTGGGTCACCGAGAACAAGCCGCCTTTGCGAGTGCCGATGCCGACGACGCCGTACATGTGCAGACGTTCGGCCGGCATCTTCTCCACTGCAATGATATTCGCGCTGTCGGGGAGGTCGCCTGCCGCGTCGATCATCTGAGCGAGGCAGCCGCGGTTGTGCTGTACCAGCACGTCGGGCAGCAGCAGTGCGAACGGTTCCTGCCCCACGAGCTCGCGCGCGCACCAGACGGCGTGGCCGAGCCCCAAAGGCACTTGTTGGCGCGTGAAGCTCGCCGTTCCCGGCGCCGGCACGTCGCGCGCCAGCAGCTCGAGCTCGTCTCGCCGTTGACGTTCGGTGAGCGTGTGCTCGAGTTCGAACTGGCGGTCGAAATGGTCCTCGATCACAGCCTTGTTGCGGCCGGTCACGAAGATGAAATGTTCGATTCCCGCTTCGCGCGCCTCGTCGACCACGTGCTGGATCAGCGGCCGGTCGACCACCGGCAGCATCTCCTTCGGCATGGCCTTGGTGGCCGGCAGGAATCTGGTGCCGAGGCCTGCGACCGGGAAAACAGCTTTGCGGATCGGTCTCATGATGTCGCTTCGATTGTAATCGCAAGCCGCTCCATCTGTCTCGGTATTGCCGAAGTTTGGGCGTGCAATGGCAGTACCACTCGCCGGCAATAAGTCCCGATCCGGGCTGTGGCGGCAAGAGGCCCGCCGCTATAATCCGAACTCCCGGCTCAACCAACCAACCGTCAAGAACAAACCGACCGTCAAGGAAGCCGCAACTTTGAGCCCATTCTCCGTGCGCCCGATACGCAACATCACGAGCCAAATTGGACGCCCATGGCACGAGTTGCGCCTAGTCGTCTTCAGCATGGCTCTTTTGGCGGCTGCCGTTTGCGCAATGCCTGCGTTTGCCCAAAACTTTGACATTCGCACGTTGTTCAACTCGCCCGCACCGGCGACCAGCGCAGCTCCTGCGCCCGCGACTGCCGCCGGCACGCCGGAATGGAGCGGCGAATCAGGGGCCTCCAATCACCCGCTCATGACCGCGCAAGCGATACGGGCCGCCGCCGCCAATTTCCGCAACTGCCTTGCCGGGCTGTGGCCGCAGGCCGAGCGCCGCGGCGTTTCGCGAGCGGTCTTCGAGGCGAGCGTTGCGGGACTGACGCCCGATCTGCGCATTATGGATCTGCTCGATGCCCAGCCGGAGTTCACCAAGTCTGTTTGGGATTATCTCGACATCCTGGTGAATGAGGACCGGGTCCAGAACGGCAAGGCCATTCTCGCCAAATACCGCACCACGTTCGATGCGGTTGAGAAGGCGTACGGAGTCGATCGCCACTTCATCGCCGCCATCTGGGGCGTGGAATCCAATTACGGAACGCAGATCGGTGAACGCTCGGTCGTCCGTTCGACGGCGACGCTTGCCTGTATCGGACGACGGCAGGACTATTTCCGCGACGAATTTCTCTCGGCATTGGAAATTCTCTCGCGCGGCGATGTGACCCCTGAGCATCTCAAGGGCTCGTGGGCGGGCGCGTTCGGCCCGACCCAGTTCATGCCGACGTCGTTCAAGCGTTACGCCGTGGACTTCGACGGCGACGGCCGTCGCGACGTCGTCGACTCGGTGGCGGATGTGGTGGCCTCCACCGCGAACAATCTCAAGAAGGACGGCTGGGTCACCGGCCAAAGCTGGGGCTATGAGGTCGTCGTGCCGAAAGGCTTCAATTTCCTGCTCGCCGATCGTTCGCGCGTGATGACGATGCAGGAATGGGAGCGGTTGGGCATCCGGCGCGCCGGTGGCAAGGCATTCCCGCGCGCGCAGGACCGCGCCTATTTGCTGGTGCCGGCGGGGGCGCAGGGCCCGGGTTTTCTGATGCTGCAGAATTTCCGAGTCGTCATGAAATACAACCCGGCCGAGGCCTACGCGCTTGCCATCGGCCATCTCGCGGACCGACTGCGCGGCGGGGAGCCTTTCGTGCAGCCTTGGCCGCGGCACGAACGCGTCCTTACCCGCGAGGAACGTTACGAGCTGCAGCAGCACCTGGCCGCGCGCGGCTACGAGGTGGGCGAGCCCGACGGCCGCCTCGGCGGCAGAACCCGCAGCGCGCTGCGCCAGTTCCAATCCTCGGTGGGGGAGGTGCCAGACGGGTTCGCTTCGGCCACGGTCCTGGAGCGGCTGCGTAGCCGCTAGGCTATCTTCAAGTTGACGTTTTTTGGTTATATTCCGGGCCAATGGCGCGGCCATTCCCGCGTCGCGATCCGAGGCAGGTGAGCATGGGTCTACCCCGCGCGTCCCGAGCATGTCTGGCCGCCGCGGCAGCAGCTATTACGCTCGCGCTGCTGTCGCCCGTGCAGGCGCAATTCTGGGGGGACTGGGGCAATCGTCCGCAGCGCCAGCAGCAATACAACAACAACTGGGGCGGATTGGGGGGCGGCGGGGGTGGCGGCTGGTTTGACCAGCGCCGCGATGACCGTCGCTATTACGATCCCTACCGGCAGGATCGCGAGGCGCCCGTCGATTATTCGCGCGCGCCACCATCGTCACAGAAGAAGCCCGAGGCGACGACCCCGATCGTCATCATGGGCGACGCCAATGCGGATTGGCTGGCCTATGGGCTCGAGGACGCCTTCTCGGAAAACCCGGAGATCGCCGTCGTGCGCAAGCACCGCACCGATTCCGGTCTGATCCGCTATGACCAGCCTATGACCAGCGCCGCGACCTCGAATGGCCGCAGGTGGCGCGCGAGATCATCGCGGCCGAGAAACCGAAATTCATCGTCGTGATGCTCGGAAACAACGACCGTCAGACGATCCGCGAAAAAGCACCGCCTGCGCCTCGCCCAGGCACGCCCAAGCCGAATGCACAAACGAGCCAGCCCGCTCCCTCCGCGACGCCGCCGATCCCGGCGCCTCCGCCCGACCCGGAGCAGCAGCCGCCCGCGCCTGCTGAAGCCGCCGAACACGCGAACATGACGCCCGAGCAGGCGCGCCAAGCCTCCTACGGACCCTGGGAGTTTCACACGGAGAAGTGGGAGCTCGCCTACGTCAGGCGCATCGACGCGATGATCGCAGCGCTCAAAAGCACCGGCGTTCCGGTGTTGTGGGTCGGTTTGCCTTCACAACGCAACAGCAAGCCCAGCGCGGACTCCTCGTATCTCAACGAGCTCTACCGCAGCCGGGCCGAGAAGGCCGGAATCATCTACGTCGACATCTGGGATGGTTTCGTCGACGAGGGGGGCCACTACTCGGCGCAGGGCCCGGATTACCAAGGGCAGATCCGTCGCTTGCGTTCCGCCGACGGCGTCTATTTCACCAAGTTCGGCGCCCGCAAGCTCGCGCACTATGTCGAGCGCGAAATCCAGCGCACCACCACCAACCGGGGCATGCCGGTGGCGCTGCCAGTGCCGACGGACGCTGGCTCGCAGGCGCCCAATGCCAAGCCCGGCGCCCCCGCGCAGCGGCCCGCGGCCGGACCGGTCGTGCCGCTGACCGCCATGCAGGTGGCGCCGGAGGAGCTGATTGGCGGCGGCCGCGCCAACCCGTCGGCCACTGACGCAAGCGCCTCGCGCGTGCCGACCAAAGGTGAGCCCATCGCAGCCCCAAGCGGACGGGCAGACGACTTCAGCTGGCCGCGCGGCAGTGCGCTCAAGGTCCAGCCAGCAGCTCCCGATACGGCAGTGCCGGCCGCCCCGGGGATGGCGCCGGATGACGCAAGCGCGCCGGGGAAAGGCGCCTCCGGCCAACGCGCCACGACAGCCGACTCCGGTCAGGCCACCGCGACCGCGGAACAGAAACCGGCCGCGCAGCGGCGCCCGCGCCGGCCCAATCCGCAGCGGCCGATGTTCTTTCCAAACTTCTTTCGCTAGAGCGTGATTGCGGCGCGGCGCTACGAGTCCGGCGCTGGCGACCCTCACCGCGGTAAGGTCGTCGATCCCATCAAGAACTTGTCGACCGAATGCGCCGCTTGGCGGCCCTCGCGAATGGCCCACACCACGAGCGACTGACCGCGCCGCATATCGCCGGCAGCGAATATTTTCGGATTGGAGCTCTGGTAGGCCAAAGTATCGGCTTTGACGTTGCCGCGCTGGTCGAGCTTGAGCTCGAGCTCTTCGATCATGCCTTTGTGCACGGGATGCACGAAGCCCATGGCGAGCAGCACGAGATCGGCGTCGACTTCGAACTCAGTGCCTGCGATAGGCTTGACCTTCTCGTCAACGCGCACGCAATGCAGCTTCTTCACTGCGCCGCCCTCGCCGGAAAATTTGGTGCTCAGCACGGCAAAATCGCGCTTGGCCCCTTCTTCGTGACTCGATGAGCTGCGCAGCTTCAGCGGCCAATCGGGCCAGCTCAGCATTTTGTTCTCGCGCAAGGGCGGCTGCGGCAGGATCTCGAAGTTCGTGACCGAGCGCGCGCCTTGGCGGAACGCGGTGCCAATGCAATCGGAGCCGGTGTCGCCGCCACCGATCACGACCACATGCTTGTCCGCGGCGAGGATCGGCTCGCCCTCTTGCGGTTCGCCGCTCACGCGGCGGTTCTGCTGCGGCAGAAAGTCCATGGCGAAATGGATGCCTTTGAGCTCGCGGCCAGGGATGGGCAGATCGCGCGCCTCTTCCGCCCCGCCGGCGAGCACGAGCGCGTCATACTCGCGGAGCAAAGCCTCGGCGGGCATGTTCACGCCGACATGGGCGTTGTAGTGGAAGGTGACGCCTTCTGCCTCCATCTGCGCGGCACGCCGCGCGATGACGTGCTTTTCCATTTTGAAATCGGGGATGCCGTAGGTCAGCAGACCGCCGGCCTTGGCAAGCTTCTCGAACACGTGCACATCATGGCCCACCCGGGCGAGCTGCTGGGCACAGGCCATCCCCGCTGGCCCCGAGCCGACGATCGCAACCTTTTTGCCGGTCTTGAGCGACGGCGGTTCCGGCTTGACCCATCCTCGCTCGAAGGCACGATCGGCGATCGCGCATTCGATGGTTTTGATCGTGACCGGATTATCCTCGATGTTGAGTGTGCAGGCGGCCTCGCAGGGCGCGGGGCAGATGCGGCCGGTCACTTCGGGAAAATTATTCGTGGAATGGAGGTTGCGCGCAGCCTCCTCCCATTCGCCGCGATAGACGAGATCGTTCCAGTCCGGGATCTGATTGTTGACCGGGCAGCCGGTGTGGCAATACGGGATCCCGCAGTCCATGCAGCGCGCGGCTTGCTTCTTGTTCTCCGCCTCCGGCAGGGGATGGATAAACTCGCGCCAATGCTTGATGCGCTCTTCGACCGGCTCGTAGTGGCGGTCCTCGCGCTCGTATTCCAGAAAACCGGTAATCTTGCCCATTCGCGCTCAGGCGGCGAAGGCCGCTATTCCGCCGCTTCCACGATCCGTTCCCGTTGCAGCTCGGCGAGTGCACGCCGGTACTCGACCGGCATCACTTTGCGGAACATCGGGCAATACTTCTTCCACTCGGCAAGGATCCTCTCCGCGACGGTCGAGCCGGTGAAGCGCGCGTGCCGCGTGATCAGGATGTTGAGGCGCTCCAGATCATGTTGGGTCAGGTCGTCCATGACGTCGACCCGGCCGTGCGACCCCAAATCATGGGCTTGGTGATAGACGCGCTCGCTCGCCTCTTCTTCCTCCGGCAAAGGTTCGAGCTCGACCATGGCGAGATTGCAGCGCGACGCGAAGCTGCCGTCCTCGTCCAGCACATAGGCAATGCCGCCGGACATACCGGCAGCAAAGTTGCGGCCGGTGCGGCCGAGCACCACCACGACGCCGCCGGTCATGTATTCGCAGCAATGGTCCCCGGCGCCCTCGATCACGGCGACGGCACCGGAATTGCGCACGGCAAACCGCTCGCCGGCAACGCCGCGGAAATAGCATTCGCCTTCGATCGCACCGTAGAGCACTGTATTACCGACGATGATCGACTCCTCCGGCACGATGCCGGCATCGACAGTCGGGCGCGCGATGAGCCGGCCACCCGAGAGTCCCTTGCCGACGTAATCGTTGGCGTCTCCCTCGAGTTCGAAGGTCACCCCGCGCGCGAGCCAAGCTCCGAAGCTCTGCCCCGCGGTACCGGTGAACTTCACCCTGATCGTATCGTCGGGCAGCCCTTCGTGCCCATATCGCTTGGCGATCTCGCCCGAAAGCATTCCCCCGACCGCGCGGTCGGTATTCTTGATGGCGCTTTCGATCCCTACCGGCTCACCCCGATCGAGCGCGGTCTGCGCCTGAGCGATCAGCCTGCGGTCGAGAATGTCATGGATCTTGTGGTCTTGCGGCTCGCAATTGTAAATCGCCACGCCGCGCGGCGCTTCCGGCTTCAAGAACAGCCTGGAAAAGTCGAGGCCGTTGGCTTTCCAGTGCGCGATGACTTGGCGCCTGTCGAGCATCTGCATCTGCCCGATCATTTCGTTGAAGGTGCGATAGCCCAGTTCGGCCATCAGCTCGCGCACCTCCTCGGCGACGAAGAAGAAATAGTTGATCACGTGCTCGGGCGCGCCCTTGAAGCGTTTGCGCAGCACGGGATCCTGAGTAGCCACGCCCACCGGGCAGGTGTTGAGGTGGCATACCCGCATCATGATGCAGCCAGCTGCGATCAAGGGCGCCGTCGAGAAGCCGAACTCATCGGCGCCGAGCAGCGCACCGACCACGACATCGCGGCCCGTGCGCATTCCGCCGTCGACCTGCACGGAGATGCGCCCGCGCAGCCGGTTGGCCACCAATGTCTGGTGCGTTTCGGCGAGCCCGATCTCCCAGGGCGAGCCGGCGTGCTTGATCGAGGTGAGCGGCGAAGCGCCGGTGCCGCCTTCGAAGCCGGCGATGGTCACGTGATCGGCGCGTGCCTTGGAAACTCCCGCCGCGACGGTGCCAACACCCACCTCGGAGACGAGCTTCACCGATACGAGTCCCTCCGGATTGACGTTTTTGAGATCGAAGATCAGCTGGGCCAGGTCCTCGATCGAATAGATGTCGTGGTGCGGCGGCGGCGAGATCAGCCCGACCCCCGGCGTCGAGTGGCGCACCTTGGCGATAATCTTATCGACCTTGTGCCCAGGAAGTTGGCCCCCTTCCCCGGGCTTGGCGCCTTGCGCCATCTTGATCTGCATCATGTCCGAGTTGACGAGATATTCCGTCGTCACGCCGAAGCGGCCGGAGGCAACCTGCTTGATGGCCGAGCGCATGGAATCGCCGTTCGGCAAGGGCTTGAAGCGATCCGCCTCCTCGCCGCCTTCGCCGGTATTGGACTTTCCGCCGATGCGGTTCATGGCGATGGCGAGCGTGGTATGCGCTTCGCGCGAGATCGAGCCGAACGACATGGCGCCAGTGGAGAAACGGCGCACGATGCGCTCCGCAGGCTCGACCTCCTCGATCGGCACTCGCTTGCGGCCGTCCTCTTGCGCAGATTTGAGCCGGAAAAGGCCGCGGATGGTGAGCAGCCGCTCTGACTGTTCGTTGCAGACCTCGGCGTAGGCGCGATACTCGTCGGGAAGATTGCCGCGCACCGCGTGCTGAAGCGCTGAGACGGTTGCCACGGTCCACGCATGATCCTCGCCGCGCACGCGAAACTGGTACTCGCCTCCGACATCGAGGGCATCGCGGTAAATGGGCGCATCGCTGAACGCTTCGCGGTGCCGCCGCACCGTCTCTTCGGCGATCTCGGCAAGCGCGACCCCTTCGATCCGAGTCGCAGTGCCGGTGAAGTACTCGCCGACGAACTCCGACGTGAGGCCGACAGCATCGAAAATCTGCGCGCCGCAATACGACTGGTACGTGGAGATGCCCATCTTGGACATCACCTTGAGAATGCCCTTGTCGATCGACTTGATATACCGCTTGACGATTTCCTTCTCGTCTAGCTTTTGCGGCAGATTGTCTTTCATCGCGCGCAAGGTTTCAAAAGCGAGATATGGATTGATCGCCTCCGCGCCGTAGCCGGCGAGACAGCAGAAGTGATGGACTTCGCGAGGTTCGCCGGATTCGATGACGAGACCGACCGAGGTCCGCAAGCCCTGCCGGATCAGGTGATGATGGACGGCCGCGCAGGCGAGCAGCGAAGGTATCGGGACATTGTCAGGTCCCGCGCGGCGATCGGAGAGGATGATAATGTTGATGCCTTCGCGGACCGCCGACTCGGCGCGCACGCACAGCGTCTCGAGCGCATCCTTTAGACCGGCGGCGCCGTACTCGGCCGGCCAAGTCGTGTCGAGGATTCGGGATTTGAAGTGGCCGTCGCCTACGTCGGAGATGGCGCGGATCTTCTCTAGATCCGCGTCCGTGAGAATCGGCTGGCGCACTTCGAGGCGCTTGAGACGCGAGGTGCCCTCGAGATCGAACAGGTTCGGCCGTGGCCCGATGATCGAAACGAGGCTCATGACCAATTCCTCACGGATCGGATCGATCGGCGGATTGGTCACCTGGGCAAAGTTCTGCTTGAAATAGGTGAACAGCAGCTTGGGTTTGTCGGACAGTGCCGAGATGGGCGCGTCGTTGCCCATCGAGCCGACTGCCTCCTCGCCCTGGATCGCCATCGGCGACATTAGGATGCGCAAGTCTTCCTGCGTGTAGCCGAAGGCCTGCTGGCGATCGAGCAGCGTGAGATTCGATAATGCCGCCTGACCCGGCGCAGGAGGCAGATCCTCGAGCACGATCTGAGTGCGCTCGAGCCACTCCTTGTAGGGATGGCTCTTGGCCAGCGTCGCCTTGAGCTCTTCATCCGGGATGAGCCTGCCTTCGTCGAGATCGACGAGCAGCATCTTGCCCGGCTGCAGGCGCCACTTGGTGACGATGTCCTTTTCCGGGATCGGCAGCACGCCCATCTCGGAGGCCATGATGATGCGCTCGTCGCGCGTGACGAAGTAACGCGCAGGTCGCAAGCCGTTGCGGTCGAGGGTCGCGCCGATTTGCCGCCCATTGGTGAAGGCGATCGCGGCAGGGCCGTCCCAAGGCTCCATCAGCGCGGCGTTGTACTCGTAAAAGGCGCGCCGCTCCTCGTCCATGAGCGGATTTCCCGCCCACGCCTCCGGAATCATCATCATGACCGCATGCGCAAGCGGATAGCCGCCTTGGACGAG
>VAZQ01000397.1:10657-17530 GCA_005883115.1 Alphaproteobacteria bacterium
AGCCGTATCGGACTGACCCTCATACGAGATCGGCCACAGCTTGTTGATGTCCTCGCCAAACAGGTCGGAGGATACGGACGCTTGGCGCGCAGCCATCCAATTGACGTTGCCGCGCAAAGTGTTGATCTCCCCGTTGTGCGCGATCATCCGGTACGGGTGAGCGAGCGACCACGTCGGAAACGTGTTGGTGGAGAAGCGCTGGTGCACGAGCGCGAGCGCGCTCTCGAAATCCTTATCGTGCAGATCGGGATAATAGGTGCAGAGTTGATCGGCGAGGAACATGCCCTTGTAAATGACTGTCCGGCAGGAGATGGAGACCGGGTAATAGCCGGAAAGTCTCCGCTGCTTGCGCGTATAGATCGCGTGCGAAATTGATTTGCGCAGAATATAGAGGCGCCGCTCGAACTCGGTCTCGGTCTTGATCTTCTTGCCACGGCCGATGAACACCTGCAAATGCACGGGCTCGGTCGGCTTCACCGATTCACCGAGCGTCGAATTGTCAGTGGGCACCTGCCGCCAGCCCAAGAGCGTCATGCCCTCGCGCGTGATCATCTGCGAGTAGATGTCGCGGATCACCTGCCGCCAGTCTGGATCGCGCGGCATGAACAGTGTGCCGACCGCGTATTCGCCGGGTTTAGGTAAGCGAAGGCCAAGGCGGTCCGCCTGCTTGGCGAAGAACTTGTGCGGGATCTGCACCAGGATGCCGGCGCCGTCGCCGGCGCGCGGATCGGCGCCGACGGCGCCGCGGTGCTCGAGATTGCACAGGATCGAGAGCGCGTCCTCGATGATCTTATGCGACTTCTTGCCCTTGATGTCGGCGATGAAACCGACGCCGCAGGAATCCTTCTCGAGCGCGGGATCGTAAAGACCGTGTGCGACCGGCAGCCCCGCGGTGTTGCCCCACTGAGCCTCAAACCGACGCTGCGCAGTCCCCTGACCGGCTCCCGTTGCGCGCTTGCGTGTCGCGCCCATCTCGTCCTCGCATCTCACTCTGGCAGACCCCGACCGATGTGCGTCTTGGCGCACCACTCGCTCCCGCAGCGCCGATCGGCGTCACGGCCTTAAGGGCACCGCTGGTCATTGGCGGCCTTTTCGCTATCGCGCTTGGCTGAGGCGCACGGCCGCTCGTATTGGGCAGCCCCGCAAACGCGCGATGGCCCGCTTCTCACCGTCCGACGTGGGCCATATGACAAACCGGCCGAAGCTCGGACAGTCGCCAACTGGGACAGCAATATTGACCTAGTTTACCTTTGCCAAATTCTAATCATGAAGGCAAGTGTTCGCCTATCGAGAAAATCCTTTTTTGCCCGAAAGTTTCCCCGCCGCGCGGGAAAACTCCGCCGCAGGTCCTTCTTCCACGGGGCGTGCACGCCGAGAAACACATGAACTTCGGAAGTGACAACGCGGCCGGCATCGCGCCGGAGATCCTCGCCGCAATTTCGCGGGCAAATGAGGGCGCGGCACTGGCCTACGGAGATGATGCGTGGACGAGGCGGGTCGAGGCGCAACTGGCCGATATTTTTGAGCATCAGCTTGCGGTTTTCCTGGTGTCGAGCGGAACCGCGGCCAACGCGCTTGCACTCGCGCATCTGACCGAACCCTGGGGCGCTGTGCTCTGCCATCAGGAGGCGCACATCGCCACCGATGAATGCGGCGCGCCTGAATTCTACGGCGGTGGAATCAAGCTCGTGGGTTTACCGGGCGAGGCGGGTAAGATTGCGCCCGCGGCCTTGCAGCGCGCGCTCGGCGCGAGGTCGTGGGGCGGTCCGCATCATGTCAGCCCGAGCGTGCTGTCGCTCTCACAGGCGACTGAAGTGGGCACGATCTATCGGCCCGATGAAGTCCGCGAGCTTGCCGGCATCGCGCACGCGCGCGGAATGTCGGTGCACGTGGATGGCGCGCGCCTCGGCAACGCGTTGGCGCGCCTGAACGCCTCGCCGGCGCAAGCAACCTGGATGGCGGGCGTCGACGTTCTCTCGTTCGGAGCCACGAAGGGCGGCGCGCTGGCCGCGGAGGCGGTGATATTTTTCGATCCGGAGCGCGCAGCAGACATGCCGCAGCGGCGTAAGCGAGGCGGTCATCTTATCTCCAAACATCGCTTCCTTGCCGCCCAGATAGAGGCTTATCTCGCCGATGATTTGTGGCTCAAACTTGCGCGCCACGCCAACGCGATGGCCGATCGGCTGGCAGCCGGACTCGCCGCTTCGCAGTTCGTCCCAGTGTGGCCCGTGGAGGCCAACGAGGTGTTCGTCGCCTTGCCGATGCGGGTCGACGAGCGGCTCAGGGCCGCCGGCGCGAGCTATTATCCCTGGACGACGGATTCTTTGCCGAAGGGCGTTGCACTGGATGGCGAGGCCATCCTCGTGCGCCTCGTCACCTCGTTTGCGACTAGCGTCGAGGAGGTGGATCGATTTGTGGCGCTCGCCGGTACTTCTTGATGCCATGCCCACGCCCAAGCTACGTAGAGGGCCGACCGTTAGCGTGCCGGATCGCCGCTCGAGCGTCGGTAATCGGGGGATCAGATGGTGAAACACCGCGTTCTACTTTGCGCGATTGTTGCGGCATTGACGCTGCTGGGATCGCGACCGGGATTGACGCAGGCCCCTCCATACTCGGGCACCATCTACCCCGGCGACGGGGCGCTGCCGTCGTATGAGATCGTAACCATCGTGCGCTCGACCGGGCTTGAGCCGCACGGGCGGCCCGTGCGCCAAGGTCCGGTCTATGCCTTGCGAGCAGTCGATGCCGCCGGTGAAGAGGTCCGAGTGGTCATCGATGCGTATGGTGGCCGCATTGTCAAAGTCATCCCGCTAGCGGAACCTCGTTACGCCATGCCGCTGATGCGCCCGCCGTATGGGCCCGCGCCGCGGCCGACGGCAATGATCCCGGACGACGGCTTTGACGATTTCACCCCTATCGGTCCAGGCGGCCGGGCGTTGCCGCCCGGCTCTCCGAGGATCGTGGCGCGCGATACCGCCGCGCAGGCCAAGCCGCCGCTTCCCCGGCCCCGACCGAAGCTGGCGTCGAGTGACTCGCCTGCGCCGGCAGCCGCCGGCCAGTATGAGTACGACGAATGATGGCCAAAAACGAAAGCGCCCCGGAAACCGGGGCGCTCCCTTGATCGAATTGACGGCTTACGCAGCTTTGGCTTCGACCACCTTGGTCTCGCCAGTGCCGATCCGGATCTGGCGCGGCTTCTTCGCCTCGGGGATCTCGCGCACGAGATCGACGTGCAGGAGTCCGTTCTCGAGGGTCGCACCCTTGACCTGGACGTAATCGGCAAGCTGGAAGACGCGTTCGAACGCACGCGCCGCGATGCCCTGATAGAGCACCTCACCGCTGTCCTTCTCGTCCTTCGTCTGTTTCTCGCCTTTGATCGTCAGCGTGTTTTCCTTCGCTTCGATCGAAAGTTCGTTCTCGCCGAAGCCGGCCACAGCCACCGAGATGCGGTAGGCGTTGTCGCCGGTCCGCTCGATGTTGTAGGGCGGATAGCCCGGAGCAGCTTCAAAGCCGTCGAGCATGGAGAACAGTCGGTCGAAACCGACGGTCGAACGATAGAGGGGAGCAAGATCGAAAGTTCGCATGGCATAACCTCGTTGTTGAGCGAAATGCGGATGGTCCGCCAAGTGGGCCGGACCGGTTCTGCTTGTTGCGCAGCCCGAGGGGCCTGCGCAAAAAATCATATGGGGAGGGCTGCGTGCGACTGCAAGAGGACTAAAGGCTTGACCCAGCGTGAATTTTCCTGAAGTTCCCGCACCGCATGACCCTCGTTTCAATCCCCGCCAATCCGGTGCCGGACGACGTCGTCACCGGGACCCTCAACACGCCGGATGGCGTCGCGCTGCGTTTTGCGCGCTGGGCGCCACCACAGGGGCGAAAAGGGACCGTCTGCCTGTTTCAGGGACGGTCGGAATTCATCGAGAAATATTTCGAGACCGTGCGCGACCTGCGCGCGCGAGGTTTCGCAGTAGCCACGCTCGATTGGCGCGGACAAGGACTATCGGACCGGACGCTGCGCAACCCGCGCAAAGGCTATGTGCGAAGCTTTGCTCAATACCAGATCGATCTTGAGACTTTCATCAACGAGATCGTGCTTCCAGACTGCCCGCCGCCGTTGTTTGCGCTTGGCCAATCGATGGGCGCGACGGTCCTGCTGCGCGCCGCCTATGCCGGCCATCGCTGGTTCGACCGGATGGTTCTGCTGGCGCCGATGATCGCGTTGCCGGGAATGCGCCGGTCCGGCGCGAACCGCATCATCGTCAAGGCCCTGCGCTCGATCGGCCTCGGCTCACTCTACATTCCGGGCGGCAGTGCGGCGGCTATCATGCAGCGTCCTTTCAAAGGAAACCCGCTCAGCTCCGACCCAGTGCGCTACGCTCGCAATGTCGCGGTAATCGAGGCGGAGCCCGCGCTCGCGATCGGTTCGCCCACGGTCGCCTGGTGCGATGCTGCCTTTCGCGAAATGGCGGAGCTATCCGAACCTGGCTATCCCGGACGCATCCGGCAGCCGATCCTCATCATTGCCGCAGGACTGGACGCCATCGTCTCGACCCCGGCCATCGCTGAATTTGCGGTGCGGCTGCGGGCGGGTTCGCATCTGATTGTGCCGGGCGCGCGGCACGAGCTGTTGATCGAGCAGGATCGGTTTCGAATGCAGGCGTTGGCGGCCTTCGATGCGTTCGTGCCTGGAACGCCGGTCTTCAAGTGACGTAGCGTTAGTCACTCCTTGCCCAGCACGTCCAGCGCTGCGGCATGCACGCGCTTGTCGCCCGCCGCGATAATGCGTCCGCCCGCGTGCGGGGCGCTGCCTTCCCAGGTGGTGATGACGCCTCCAGCGCCGACGATGATCGGCATGAGGGGAAGCACGTCGTACGGCTTGAGCTCCGTCTCGATTACCAGATCGACGTGGCCCGCCGCCAGCATGCAATAGGCGTAGCAATCCCCTCCATAGCGCGAGAGCCGCACGGCTCTCTCAACCCGCCCGAAAATTTCGCGATCGCGCGCATTCATCAGCAGCGGGCTGGTCGTGAACAAAACCGCGCTGGCGAGATCGGGGCATGTGCGCACCCGCAAGTCTCGCTTTCCGTTCGGACCGCGATAATGCGCGCGTCCGCCGTCGCCGCTGAACCGCTCGCGAGTGAACGGTTGATTCATCATACCGAACGCCGGCTCGCCCGATCGCAGCAACGCGATCAGCGTGCCCCAAGCCGGCATGCCGGAAATGAACGACTTCGTCCCGTCGATGGGATCGAGTACCCAGACGTATTCCGCGTCGGATCGTTCCTTACCGAATTCCTCTCCAATAATGCCATGGTCCGGGAACGTGCGGCGAATGAGGGCGCGCATCGCCGTCTCGGCGGCGTGGTCGGCGGCGGTGACGGGGTCGAATGCGCCCGAGCGACCCTTGTCCTCGATGCTCAGCGCCGTGCGGAAGAATGGCAGAATGGTCTCGCCCGACACGGATGCGAGCTCGTCCACGAAAGCGGAAAAGTCGATCGCCGTCATATTGCGCCCCTCCCCCGAACCGCCAACCCACTGCTTTGCCCTATTTGGCACCGGGGCATCGCCTTTAAGGATTGGGGCGCGCTTACGTTTCTCGTTTCAACGCGCTCTCCAGCGGGCCGCCGAAAGGCCCTGCCTCTGCATTGCGGGAAGGCCACCTATGCCCAGCAGACGGTCATTCCGACCCGATTTCCCCTTGCTATTTGTGCGCTGCACTGTATGTTGTTGCGGTGCGGTAGCGCCTGGCGTTACCGCCGCCCTCCTTGGGCGTTTCCTCCCTAGACTTGGGCCGCTTGCAGTCGCAAGCGGCCCTTTTTTATCGGCATCGTGAACCAGCGGTTATTCGGCTGCCGCGCGGTAGGGCCGCAGCTCTTCGATCGGGATCGCCGCAAGCCCATCAGCCAGCATCTCAAGGTCTGTGGCCAGCCTGCCGAAGGAAGCGGAGCGCTCGAAACGCCGCTCGTCCATGTAAAGCGCGCGGTTGAGCTCGAGCTGGATCGCATGCAGGCCGGCAGCCGGATTGCCGTAATGCTCAGTGATAAAGCCGCCCGCATAAGGCTTGTTGCGGCTCACCGAATAGCCTTGCGCGCGCAGGGTCGATTCGATGGTCTCGGCGACGGCAGCGACGCAACTCGTGCCGTAACGATCACCCAGCACGACATCAGCGCGCGGACGCTCGTCCTTGCTTCCGGCACTGGACGGCATGGAATGACAGTCGATCAGGATCGCGGCGCCGAAATCCCTGTGGATGCGCGTGAACACGCGGCGCAGCGCGCGGTGGTAAGGCTTATACAGTCCCTCGATCCGCCTAATCGCGTCGTCGACTGGAATGCGCTGGCGATAGATTTCCTGGGCATCGCCGACGACCCTCGCAACCGTGCCCAATCCTCCCGCGACGCGCATCGAACGGGTATTGGCGAATGACGGCAGCCGCCCTTCGAACATGCGCGGATCGAGTTCGTAAGGTTCGCGGTTGACGTCGACATAGCAGCGGGGAAAGTGCGCCCGCATCAACGGATAGCCCCGCCGCACGACCCCTAGATTGAGGTCGTCGACAAAGCTGTCCTCTGAGCGCCGCAGCGTCGCGAGCTCGAGGCGTGACGCGGTCAGGAACGCGCGCGGATATACGCTTCCGCTGTGCGGCGAATTGAAAATGACCGGCCCTCGCCACTCAGTCGGTTCGAGGATCTCAAAGGGAGGGTCGAGCTCGTCTTTCACGTCGGACATGACAAATGGCGGGTTAAGTTGGAAGCAACGACCACCCCATGCTTTTGCCACCACTATGGCGGGAAACAGATTATTGTCCATGGGGGCAAAGTAGGGGTTAGCCTTGGGTCAACCTTGCCCGCGGTTGCCGGCGCGGTTTCACTC
>VAZQ01000398.1 GCA_005883115.1 Alphaproteobacteria bacterium
CCTGATCGTCCGTTCCGCTCGAGCGGAGGCCGTGCAATGAAACGTACGACGGCGAATTTTGCGGCGGCGGCATCCGACGTCGATCCCATCGTTCTCTAAATCGTCGAGGGCACGTTGAATTCCATCGAGGCCGAGATCGAATACGCCATCGAGCGCACTGCGCGCAGCCCGATGATTCGCGAGGCGCACGACTACCGGGTCGGCCTGTTCGACCGCCACTGCCGCAAGCTCACGGGGCGATCCTATTCGGCTATGCCGAACGCAGTGGTGCGCGACTTTCCGCCCGCCAGCATGCGCTCGGGCGACGTCTTTCTGATGAACGACACCTATCTCACGGAAGGCAGCATCGGCCATCTGCCCGATCTCTGTAGCACCGTGCCGGTATTCCACGAGGGAGAGGTGGTGGCCTATATCCAGGCCTTCGGCCACCACGATGATATTGGCGGGCGTGTTCCCGGCTCGATGCCGGGCACCGCGCGCACGGTCTTCGAGGAGGGGCTCTTAATCCCGCCGATCAAGCTCTACAGCGCAGGCGTGCGCAACGACGCGGTGTTCACCATCGTCAAGCGCAACTCGCGCGTTCCCGAAATGCTAGCCGCCGATCTGGACAGCGAGGTGCAGGCTTGCGTGATGGGCGCGCAGCGCATGGAAGGACTGTTTGCCCGCTTCGGACGCGAGGCGGTGGAACGCTGCTTCCAGGCCATTCTCGACAAATGCCGCGACATCTATCGCAAGGAGCTGCTGCCGAAGATCGCCGACGGCGAATATTCCTGGGAAGATTATGTCGAGCACGACGGTGTCAGCGATCCAAAGCTGCACAAAATCGCGCTGAAGATGATCAAGCGGGGCGAGCGCATCACGCTCGACTTCACCGGTACCGATCCGCAGTCGAACGGTCCAATCAATTGGCCGGCGGACTATGCCGGTGGCGCCTTCCTCATCAAATGGATCGCCCCCATCCTGCGTAATCTCGCCGACACGCCCGAGCGCGCCGCCGAGATCCATGTCAACGAAGGCGTGTGCGAGGTGTTCGACGTCGTCTTCCCGCCCAAGGGCACGCTGATCACGCCGCGATGGCCGGCCGCCACCAATGCGCGCTCGTTCGTGCTGCTGCGCTGCCTCGGACTGTTGGCAGGCGTCGTGGCGCAGGCAGTCGAAGGCCGCATGCCGGCGGACCAGGAGACTATTCGGTACACCGGCTTCTTCGGTCAGGATAATGACGGCAAGCCGTTCCTCTCCCGCGAGGTGCTGGGCGGCGGCTCGGGCGGTCGCTGTTACGCCGATGGAAGCGACGCCATCCACATCGTGCCCGACTCGCGCAACCAGCCCGCCGAATTCACGGAGACGCGGTTTCCGCTGTTGGTCGAGAAGCTGGCGCTGCGCACAGACTCCGGCGGCGCCGGCAAGCGGCGCGGCGGCCTTGGCTACGAAAAGCACTATCGCGCGCTGGTGGATTGCCGCACCATCGTCACCGCCGACCGGGTGCGGCTCGGCTGCTATGGCGTCAACGGCGGGGCAGCCGGACAACCCTTTTGCGTCACGGTCGATCTCGAAGGCACCCCGCGCGACCTCGGCGGCCTCGTCGATGGCGAGCCCGTGCTGGCGGGGCAGGTGGTGCGCGTGGTCACGACTGGCGGCGGCGGCTGGGGCGATCCACTCGAGCGCGAGGTAGAACTGGTGGCGCGCGATGTGACAGAGGGCCGCGTATCGCCTCCGGCGGCGGAGGCCCATTATGGTGTTGTCCTTCAGGCTCGTGCGGATTTGGACGGCTACGATGTCGATGCCGCGGCAACGGCCAAGCTGCGCGCCGATCTGCGCGCGCGACGTGCCGCGCCGCGGCCGATGATCGACCGCGGACCTGGATATGAGCAGATGATGCGGGGACAATGCGCGCCGCGCATGAAGGCGATGTAACTATGGCGATCGAGGTCGCAAAGGTCGAACTCAAGACGGTTCAGGACGCGTCGGGTCTCGAGACCTGCATCGCCCGCGGCCAGTTCGCCGCGGACGAGGTCATCGCCGTCATCGGCAAGACCGAAGGCAATGGCGGCGTGAACGACTTCACGCGAATTCTGGCCGACCAAGCCTTTCGCCGGGCGTTGCAAAGGCACGGCAAGCGCAGCGACGCGGAGATCGCCGCGATCCCCATGGTGTGGTCGGGCGGCTGCGACGGCGTCATCACCCCGCACGCGACGGTGTTCGCCCGCAACGTGAGGACCGGCCCCGCCTCGAAATCGCGCTTGGCGATCGGAACTGCACTGAGCGCGGAGCTCTTGCCCGAGGATATCGGCCGGCCAGCGATGGTCGAGAAGGTCGCGCAAGCGGTTCAAGCCGCGATGCGCGACGCTGGCATCGACGATGCCAGCGACGTGCACTACGTCCAGACCAAGACCCCGCTGCTCACCATCGATTCCGTTCGCGAGGCGCAATCGCGCGGTCATGACGTCGCCTGCGAGGTGCACGACTCAATGGGTGTGTCGAACGGTACGGCCGCGCTCGGCATCGCCGTCGCGCTCGGCGAGATTAAGCCCCCGCGCGCCGAGCAAATCTGCAAGGATCTGGACCTTTACTCTTCCGTCGCCTCGTGCTCCTCGGGCGTCGAGCTCACCCAGGCGCAAGTCGTGCTGCTCGGCAACAAGGCGGGGGCGGGCGGCCGCTACCGCATCGGGCATGCGCTGATGCGCGATGCCCTCGATCTCGACGGCATCTACGACGCTATCCGCAACGCAGGCCTTAATCTGCCGGCGCGGCCGCGCGCCGAGGATCTCGACGGCCGTGTCGTCAATTGCTTCATCAAATGCGAGGCGGACCGTCGCGGCACGTTGCGCGGACGCCGGCAGATCATGCTCGACGATTCCGACGTGCACCACCACCGCCATGCCAAGGCCGCCGTCGGCGGCGTGGCGGCGGCGGCGATCGGCGATCCGGCGGTGTTCGTGTCGGTCGATGCGATGCATCAGGGTCCGCCGGGCGGCGGGCCCGTTATTGCCATCATCGATGCGGGGGATTAGGCCGGGCGGCACGAGGCTTGCTTAGTTGCGGCAGTGGGTCCGCGAAGACATGGAGGCGTTACGATGAACAGGTATGCGCTACACCTGGTGTGCGCGCTCACCGCGATGGTGACCCTAGCTACGGCCGCGGCGGCGCAGGACAAAGTCAAGGTCGGCGTGTTCCCGGTCAGCTCCTCGCTCCCTTATTTCGTTGCGGTCGAGCGCGGCTTCTTCAAGGAGCAGAACATCGAGCCGGAAATGGTGCGACTGATCGGCGGCCCGCCGAACGTCGCAGCCATGATCACCAACCAGATCGACGCTTCTGCTGTGCTGGTGACGATCGAAGGTATGAACGCCAACATCAAAAAGCCTGGGGTCGCCATGTACATTTCGGTGAACAGCCAGAACCGCACTTATCAGATGGAGCAGTTCGTCGTTCGCAAAGGCTTCCCGGCGACCTCGCTCAAGGAGCTCAAAGGCGCCAAGATCATGTCAGCGCCTGGACCGGCCAACGTGACCATGGCGAAGGCGGCGCTGGCGGCGGTCGGATTGAAGGAGGGCGACTACACCATCGATCAGCTCGACATGGGCCAGCATGTCAACGTGATGCAGGCGGGCACCTTTGATGCCGGCTACACGCTCGAGCCCAACGCCTCCACGATGCGCAAACTGGGGATCGCCACTACCATCGAGGCCGGTGTCATTGCCCGTTACGTGCTGGGTGATCCCGATGCCAACGCGTTCGTCGGCGGCTGCGCGCTCACCAGCGACTTCATCAAGGCCCGGCCGGACGTCGCCAAGCGCTTTGCCGCGGGTTGGGCCAAGGCGGTCGAGCTCATCAATTCCAACCCACAAGAAGCGCGCAAGCACCTCCTCAAGAATACGTTCACGCCGGACGACGTCGTCGATACGGTGCCCATGATCCGCTACTTCATGGCCAAGGATCTCACCGCAAAGGATAAGGCCGACTATCAGAAGTTCATCGACTTCTCGGTTGAAACCGGCACGCTCGCCGAGAAGGTGGACGTCATCAAATATCTGCAGACGTTCTGAGGATCGAAGCGCATGCGGCGGGAAAGCCCGGTGGTGCGAGCGCAGGAGGCTCGAGTCCCCACGGGCAACGCCGGCGAGGTACCCGCGGTCACTGTCCGCGGCCTGACCAAGCGCTTTCCCGATGCGGTCGTCTACGACCGTTTCGACCTCGACATCCCACGCGGAAAGCTCGTGTCGATCTTCGGTCCGAATGGCTGCGGCAAGAGCACCCTGATCAACATGATCACCGGCTTAATTCCGATCGACGCCGGAGAGATCCTGTTCGACGGCAAGCCCCTGCGGGACACCAAGTTCGGTTACGTCTTCCAAAATTATCGCGAGGCGCTGTTTCCTTGGCTGCGCGCCATCGACAACATCGATTATCCGCTCAAGCTGATGAAGCTGCCGAAAGCCGAACGCCGCACGCGCACGCAGCGGATGGTGGCAAGCCTCGGTGTCAAGATCGATCTCAACCGCTATCCCTATGAATTGTCCGGCGGACAGCAGCAGCTGGTCTCGGTCATGCGGGCGCTCGTCGTCGAACCGCAAATCCTATTTCTGGACGAGCCGTTCTCGGCCCTCGATTACGAGATGACGCTGTTCATGCGCGATCAGCTCCAGCGCATCTTCGTTGAGACCGGCACGACCACGGTGCTCGTCTCGCATGACCTCGAGGAGGCAGTTTACCTCGCGGATCGCATTCTCCTGCTCTCGCGCCGTCCTGCATCCATTGCCGACTACGTGCGCTACGACGCTGCGCGGCCGCGCAGCGATGCAACGCTCTCGCAGCACGATTTCGTGCGGGTCAAGGCGCACTGCCTCGAGGTTTTCCAGCGGGAGGTCCGCAAAGGATGAAGCCGATCCGTTTGGATCCTTACCTGCCGATCATCGGCGTCCTCGGCCTCGTCGCCGTCTGGTATTTGGCCGTGTGGTATCAGATCGTGGATCCGGTTTTGCTGCCATCGCCGGTCGATACTTTCCGCGCGCTGTGGAACGGCATAGCAGGCGGTCGGCTCGGCTTTGATTTCATGCGCACGCTCGAGCGCACCATCCTTGCCACTCTGATCGCCGCAGCGATCGCCATTCCGCTCGGCATTGCGCTCGGCTCCTCGGAGCGGGTTTATCGCTCAGTCGAATTCGTGGTCGATTTCTTTCGCTCCACCCCCGCCTCGGCCATGTTCCCCTTGTTCCTGGTACTGTTCGGGGTCGGCGACAAAACCAAAGTTTCGGTCGCTGCGTTCGGCGCGGCGCTGGTCATTCTGTTCAACGTCGCCTATGGCGTCATGAACGCCCGCAAGACGCGGCTCCTTGCCGCCAAGGTGATGGGCGCATCGCGGCTTCGCGTTCTTACCGACGTGATGCTGCTTGAATCTTTGCCGCAGACCTTCGTCGGCTTGCGCAACGGCGTCTCGCTGGCGCTGGTGATCGTCGTCGTGGCGGAAATGTTCATCGGCTCGACCGATGGGCTCGGCCAGCGCGTATTCGAGGCGCAGCAGCTCTTCGCTATGCCCGACATGTACGCGGCGATCTTTGCCGCCGGTGGGCTGGGCTACGGCCTCAACCTCATGTTCCTGCTCGTCGAGCGCCAATTCGTCCATTGGTCGGGAAAGTAAGCGTATGGTGGATGAACGCTTGACGTCATGCTGCCTCACTCATGCTTCGCGATCCGGCCATCCCAGCGCCTATCCAATTCGTCGAGCAGTGCCAAGCATTCGTCCTCATGAACAAAGCCGG
>VAZQ01000399.1 GCA_005883115.1 Alphaproteobacteria bacterium
AAAGCGACGTGCGGAGGCACCCCGGTAGGTCGTCAGAGGCATTTTTGATGGTGATAACGCGCTATGTCCGCGGAGCGACATACGATTTTACGCGCGCATTATGTCGGCCAAGGTGTTGCCCAAACGCGCCGGCGATGGCGCGACCTTAATGCCGGCGGCTTCCATGGCCGCAATCTTGCTTTCTGCATCGCCCCTGCCGCCGGAGATGATGGCGCCGGCATGGCCCATGCGGCGGCCCGGCGGCGCGGTGCGACCGGCAATGAACCCTACCGTGGGCTTTTTACGGCCGCGTTTGGCTTCGTCGGCAAGAAATTGCGCGGCGTCCTCCTCGGCCGAGCCGCCGATCTCGCCGATCATCACAATCGCCTCGGTCGCCTGATCGGCCAAGAACATCGCCAGCACGTCGATGAACTCGGTGCCCTTGACGGGGTCGCCGCCGATGCCGACCGCGCTGGTCTGGCCAAGCCCTTCGCGCGTGGTCTGATAGACCGCCTCATAAGTGAGCGTGCCCGAGCGCGACACAATACCGACGTTGCCAGGACTGAAAATGTTGCCTGGCATGATTCCGATCTTGCATTCGCCGGCGGTCATCACGCCGGGACAGTTCGGCCCGATCAACCGCGATTTCCCTCCCGATAGCGCACGCTTGACCTTCACCATGTCGAGCACAGGAATGCCTTCGGTGATGCACACGATGAGAGGGAGTTCTGCCGTGATCGATTCGCAAATCGCGTCCGCCGCCCCGGCCGGAGGAACGTAAATGACGCTCGCGTCGCAACCCGTTCGTTCCTTTGCTTCCGCCACCGTATTGAACACAGGCAGACCGAGATGCGTCGTGCCACCTTTGCCTGGCGACGTGCCGCCAACCACCTTGGTGCCGTAGGCGATCGCCTGCTCGGAGTGGAACGTGCCGTTCTTGCCCGTGAATCCTTGGCAAATCACTTTTGTCTTCTTGTCGATGAGGATGGACATTGGGATCTTGTCTCAGCGGTGCGATTGAGGAGCTGATCTGCCAGCGAACGAGAGCCCAACCGGGAAGGCGAAAACGACGCCTCCATTTACCGTCATCGTGCGCCTCCGACTGCATTGACGATCTTCTGGGCGGCGTCGTCGAGATCGTCGGCAGAGGTGACGTTGAGGTTGGATTTCGCGATGATCGCTTTGCCAAGCTCCACGTTCGTGCCCTCAAGCCGCACGACGAGTGGCACTCGCAAACCCACTTCCCTCACCGCTGCGACCACGCCTTCGGCGATGACGTCGCATTTCATGATACCGCCGAAAATATTGACCAGGATGCCCTGCACCTTGGGATCGGCTGTGATGATCTTGAAGGCGGCCGCAACTTTCTCTTTGCTGGCGCCGCCGCCTACGTCGAGAAAATTCGCCGGAGCCTTGCCATAGAGCTTGATGATGTCCATCGTCGCCATGGCGAGACCTGCGCCATTCACCATGCAGCCGATCGTGCCGTCGAGCGCGATGTAATTGAGATCGTATTTCGAAGCTTCAATTTCCTTTTCGTCCTCCTCGGTGAGATCGCGCAGCGCCACGATCTCGGGATGACGATAAAGGGCGTTATCGTCGAAACTGATCTTGGCATCCAGGCAAACAAGTTCCTTCCCTTTGGTGATGACGAGTGGGTTGATCTCGAGCAGGCTCATGTCTTTGGCAATGAAGGCGGCATAGAGCTGCGCTGCGAGTCTTTCGGCCCCCTTGGCGAGATCGTCCTGCAATCCAAGCGCCTGCGCTACGCGCCGCCCGTGATGCGGCATGATTCCAGTTGCGGGATCCACCGTGAACGTTACGATCTGTTGGGGACTCTTGCGTGCGACCTCCTCGATGTCCATGCCACCGGCGGTCGAGACCACGAAAGCAATGCGCGAGCTCTCGCGATCGACCAGTGCCGACAGATAGAACTCGCGCTCGATCGCTGAACCCTCTTCGATATAGAGACGATGAACCTGCTTGCCATGCGGACCGGTTTGGTGCGTGACGAGCACTGCCCCGAGCAGGCGCTCGGCCTCCTTGCGCACGTCCTCTTTCGATTTGACCAGCTTGACGCCGCCGGCCTTTCCGCGCCCGCCGGCGTGAATCTGCGCCTTGACCACGAGCACCGGCGCGTCGATATCGTGCGCGGCCTTGATGGCTTCTTCGACTGAGAAGGCCGGTTGCCCGCGCGGTACCGGGACGCCGAATTCGCGCAGCATCGCTTTGGCTTGGTATTCGTGGATGTTCATGCGGACCTGTTGCGAGCTCCGCAGACGACATTACGCCGCAAGCTCGGCGTGCTGGGCTGCGCCAACAGCATGAGCACCTTCACTTCGCCAGATTTGGCGCGATCTTCTTGCAAGCCTCGACCAGGGTTGCAACGGCCTCGGCGGATTGTTCGAACATGGCACGTTCGGCGCCGTTTAATTGAATCTCGACGACGCGGTCGACGCCCTTCGCGCCGATCACCGCGGGCACGCCGACATACAGATTCTTAATTCCATATTCGCCGTTCAAATAAGCCGCACAGGGGAGCACGCGCTTCTTGTCCCTGAGGAAGCTCTCCGCCATGGCGATGGCGGAGGCAGCCGGCGCGTAATAGGCGGAGCCGCTTTTGAGCAGGTTGACAATTTCGGCACCGCCGTCACGCGTGCGTTGAACGATCTCGTCGAGCCGCGCTTGCGTAGTCCACTTCATCTTGACGAGATCGGGCAGCGGAATGCCGGCAACCGTGGAATAGCGAATCAGCGGCACCATACTGTCGCCATGACCGCCGAGCACAAACGCGGTCACATCCTCGACCGAGACGTTTAACTCATCGGCGAGAAAAAATCGAAAGCGTGCGCTATCGAGCACGCCGGCCATGCCGACCACCATATGCGTAGGCAAACCGCAGGCTTTTTGTAGCGCCCACACCATGGCGTCGAGCGGATTCGTGATGCAGATCACGAAGGCACCAGGCGCATATTTCCTGATGCCGGCGCCGACCTGCTCCATCACCTTGAGGTTGATGCCGAGAAGATCGTCGCGACTCATCCCCGGCTTGCGCGGCACGCCTGCGGTGACGATACAGACGCCAGCGCCATCGATGGCGTCATAGGAATTGGTGCCAGCGAAATGTGCGTCGAAGTCCTCGACCGGCGAGGACTGTATGAGATCGAGGGCCTTCCCCTGGGGAATACCTTCGGCGATGTCAAATAGCACCACGTCGCCGAGCTCTTTGAGCCCAATGAGATGGGCGAGGGTGCCGCCGATCTGGCCGGCACCGATCAATGCGATCTTGGGACGTGCCATACTGGGGAAGAACCTCGGATCGAGGGCAGTGGAAGCGCCGAAATCGGTCATAGACCGTTTCCGGCCTGCCATTCAAGTCGCTCGCCAGACTGCGCAGACGGCGACGGGAGTGAAGCGAAATGGCATCACGTCTCCACGAGCCCTTCCGTCGAACCCGATGCAACTGCATGGCCACGCCCGTGCGGCAAAGCGAGATAAGTCTCCGAGCGCATCTCTATCAGCCGGGAGGCGGTGCGCTTGAATTCGCTCGCTTCAAAGCCTTCGTCGGCACAATAAAGGGCACCCGGTTCAGCTTCTGCCGAAGCGACGAGCTTCACCGCGTTGTCGTAAAACGTATCGATCAGGATGATGAAACGCTTGGCCTCGTTACGCCGGTCGTAATCCATGACCGCGACACGATCGAGCACAACCGTATGGTAGTGGCGCGCGATCTTGAGATAGTCGGCGGCAGCAAATGGTTGCTGACACAGATCCGCAAACGAGAACCGCGCCACTCCCATGCTCGCACACGGCACGCGGATGGGGTGCCCCTTCACCACCAAGTCCTGCGGTTCTCCAGGGTGGCCCGCGGTCAAACGCCGCCACGCTTTGTCGAGAGCGGCTTGCGCTGAGCGATCGGCGGGAACGTACCAAACCGGCACGCCAGCCAGCTTTTCCAACCGGAAATCAGTGCGGGCATTGAGGGGTCTGATCTCCAAGTGCTGTTCGATGAGCGCAATGAACGGCAAGAACAGGGCGCGGTTGAGGCCGTCCCTGTACAGTTCGCTTGGCGGCACGTTCGAAGTTGCGACCACAACCACGTCGAGCGCGAACAGCTGTTTGAACAATCGGCCGAGGATCATTGCATCGGCAATATCGGTGACGTGGAATTCATCGAAGCAAAGAAGCCGTGTCTCCTGCGCAATGGCGGCGGCGACGAGCCCGATAGGATCCTCCCCACTGATTTCACCCAGCTTGGCTTTTTGCCGCAGCGCGTGGGCGCGCTCGTGCACCTCGCCCATGAATTCGTGGAAATGGACGCGACGCTTGCGCACCACGCGTGATGCTGCGAAGAACATATCCATCAGCATGGTCTTACCGCGACCAACATCACCGAAGATGTAGAGGCCTTTGATCGTCTTGGCCTCGCGCAATCCAAACAGCCAGCCCAGCGAGGACGACTTGCGCGCGAGCCGCCGCGCGGCAAGTTCGTTTTCGAGCCGCACGAGGCGATTTACGATCGCCTGCTGCGCGTTGTCGCGCTCGATCTTTCCAGCGGCGACCTGCGCCGCATACTGCGCCGAGATGGAAGCGGACATAGGGGCTAATGAACCAGCGTTGAGGGGCTGCGACGAATAACGAGCTTGCAGCGCCAGCCGCAAGCCGTTTCGAGAGGTCGCGCCGTTGCCGAGTGGCGACTGCGCGACGTTCCCAGCGCACCCGTCGAGCTCAAAGCTTGTCCAAAGATGGGTTCGCAAACCCGAAGGCGTGCACGCACTGCCGAAGAGCAGACTTGTCGCACCGAAATGGTTTGGGCTTACCAGGCCTACAGGAGCAGGCGAGGGGTCCATGCTGCATCGCGGTGCCACAGTGCGGGCCAAGGACGGCGGTTTCGGGACATCCGCATGACTGCCATGCTCATTTGCCGCGGGGAATCACTAACTTAATCGTGATCAGCTGCCGCTCCCATCATCATTGTTCCGTCCATACTGCGTTGCAATATTCCCCCTCCATGATTCGCAACCACCAACGGAATGGCCCATGCACGATCCGCTACCCAGTGGCGGTCTGATCCGAAAGCTGTGGATCGGGGAGGCTACTCTCTATCGTGACCACTTATTGCGGCTTGATCCCGCCAGCCGCCGCAATCGCTTTGCCGGCGCGGTCCCGGACCAATTCGTGCGCGACTACGCCGAGCTTTCATTCGGAATTGACGCGCTGATTCATGGTTTCTTCGTTGACGCTATTCTGCGCGGCGCTGCGGAACTGCGTCCGATCGGAGGACCCCTGACGCGAGAGGCCGAGGCGGCATTCTCGATCGAGAAGTCGTGGCAGAGCCACGGCGTGGGCTCCGTGCTACTCGAGCGCACGCTGCTGGCGGCGCGCAATCGCGGTCTCAAGTTTCTGCATATGGCCTGTCTCGCCGACAACAAGCGCATGCAGCAGCTCGCCCGCAAATATGATGCCGAGCTCAGCTTCGATTTTTCCAGCGTCGTTGGCGAGGTTGCAGCGCCGCGCCCGACTCCGCTCTCTGTAATGCGCGAGATCCTCGCCGACGGTCACGGCTTTGCGACCGCTATGTTCGACGTGCACTCACGACTGCTCAAACCAGTGTGATTCGGAGACCCGCACGCAAAGACGAGGCGTCAGGCCGCCAACGGATAGGCGGCTTCAACCACGTAGGGGCCGCCACCGACCGACGCACGCGACGAGAACAACACAAACCGCGAGACTTTGAACGGCGAGGAGCGGAACGGGGCACGCACCGCCAGATAGTCCGCAACCTGCCGGCTCGAGGATTCGCGCAGGCGCGCGAGCGACACATGCGGTGTATATTTGCGGCCCTCCGGCTCAAGCCCCACGCGCTGCATCAGCCGCTCGTGCTCTGCCTGCAGCTCCATCAGAGCCTGAGCCGGGCCGAGCGTTGCGATGATCTGGCGCGGCTTGCGCCCACCAAACGACTTAAGATCCTCAATGCGCAATTCGAATGACTCGCGACGCACCCGCCCCAACATGGATGCGATCTCGTGCGCGATGACATCATCGACATCGCCGATGAAACGCAAGGTTACATGATAGTTTTCGGGATCGATCCAGCGTGCGCCCGGCAAGCCGCCACGCAGCATGGACAGCGATTGGCGCACGTCGGGGGGAATTTCGAGACCTGTGAAGAGGCGCGGCATCGGGACGACTGCAGTGCTGGCTGTGCATATAGGCCAAGTTGCAAG
>VAZQ01000400.1 GCA_005883115.1 Alphaproteobacteria bacterium
TCGCGCTGATGCTCGTGCTGACGTGGGGAGGGCGGCGGTATAGCTGGGCATCGCCCCAGATCCTTTCGCTGCTTCTCGTGTCTACCGCACTGTGGGCCTTGTTCGCATGGCGGGTGATGACCGCTGAGGAACCATTTATTCCGTTGGCTGTGCTACGGGACGGCGCTACGCGCGCCGGTACTGCGGCGGCCTGTTTCGCCATCGGCTTGGTCATTGCTTTGACCATCGTACTGCCGCTCTATGCCCAGATTGCGCTTGGACTTTCGGTGAGCGAATCGGGCGTAGCCATCATTGCTCTGCAAGGTGCTGCCACGCTGACGTCGATCATCGGCGGCCGGCTGCTCGTCCGCTTCACCTACTACAAGCGAGTCCCGCTCGTGGGTCTTTTGCTCTCGATTACAGCGCTTGTTCCGCTCGCAATCTCACCTACCAGCCTTCCATCCTTTGCTGCGCTCGGCCTGATCGCGCTTGTGGGCCTCGGATTGGGACCAATGTTCCCGTTCACAGTCGTGGTGGTGCAGAATGCAGTTGCATTACATCAGCTCGGCACCGCAACCGGCACCATGAACTTCTTTCGTGCCCTGGGCTCAGCCTTCATCGTCTCCGGCTTCGCGGCCATCGTGCTCGCGGGAGCGCCGATGGTCCGCGGTATCTCCGCCGGCGTGGTGCTGGTCGGAGCCGATGCGGGCGAAAGCTTCCGCTGGGTCTTCGCAGCCGCTATCGGCTGCCTAGTGGTGGCGCTGGCATCTATCCTCCTTCTTGAGGAGCGCCCGTTGCGCGGCTCCGCCCGGGTGGAAAAGCAGCTCGAATAGCCCATTGTGCAAGCGCCCGATCGAAGGTTGCTGTAGCGGCTAGTTAGCTTGCCCTCAAAGGCCGAGCGGCTGGTGTCATACCTGCTCTGTCCACCGGCCCATTGCCTTGATGATGTTCGAGCGCCATACGAAGCAAGGCAACAATACTCACTGAGGCATTCATTCAATTCCGACTCGAATGACACCGTCGAGCCGAAACTCGAACCAAACTTTCAAACCCGAGCCTATGCTTGCGACGCCCAACCCGCGGCTTTCCAAGGCCGATGTGCGCAATATCTTCTACGGCCTGATGCTCGGGATGTTTCTCTCGGCGCTCAATCAAACCATCGTCGCTACCGCCTTGCCCACCATCGGCCGCGAGTTCGGCGATTTCGAGAATCTGTCCTGGGTCATCATTGCCTATCTGCTGTCGTCGACGGTGGTGTCGCCGCTCTACGGCAAGCTCTCCGACATTCACGGGCGCCGCGGTATGATGCTGCTGGCGATTGGCCTCTTCATCGCTGGTTCGGCCCTGTGTGCAGCGGCCCCCAACATGGCGATCCTCATCGCAGGCCGAACGCTGCAAGGCGTCGGCGGGGGCGGGATCGTGCCGCTGACCCAGACGACCATCGCCGACATGATCACGCCGCGCGAGCGCGGACGATACCAGGCCTACATGGGCACCTCTTGGATCGTGGCCGGTGTCGCAGGACCCGTGCTTGGCGGCGCCATTGCTGAGTACGTGCACTGGTCGCTCATCTTCTGGATCAACGTACCTGTGGGAGTCTTCGCAGCGCTGCTGACCTACCACGCGATGAAGCGGCTGCCGCGCCATGAACGGCCGCACCAACTCGACCTGATAGGTGCGGCCCTGATGGCCGCCACCATGCTGCTTATCGCGCTCACATCGGGCGGCAGCCGCTTGCCGTGGACGTCGTCGACCATCGTGGCTCTCATCGGCATTTCACTGGCGCTAAGCCTTGCTTTCGTGTGGTGGCTCAGGCTGATGCCGGAACCCTTTCTACCCCTCACTGTGCTCGGTAATCCGGTGATGTGCGCCGGCACGGCTGCCACTTCATGGATGCTGGGGGCGGTTTTGGGTCTCACCATCTACATGCCGTTCTATTTCCAGGTCGTGCACAAGCTCTCGGCGACCGAAGCCGGTCTCGCGCTCATCCCAATCGTGGTGATGACGACGCCGGGATCGATGTTGTCGGGGCGGTCGATGATGTATCTGCGCCATTACAAGGTCTCGGCGATCGGTGGGGCGATCATCGCGATCACGAGCGTTACCGCGCTAGCTATCCAGCCTGCGATGCCGCTCTATGGCGTCATCATTGCGCTGACGCTCATCGGATTTGGTGCCGGTACCATATATCCAGTCGCAACCGTTTCGATCCAGAATGCCGTGCCGGCGCATCAGGTGGGCACGGCGACGGGCGCTATGAATTTTTTTCGTGCCCTTGCGAGCACGTTGGCGGTGGCCATCATGGGTACGATTCTTCTGGCTGCCCTGGGTGCCACGCCCGAGCGGGGCACCGGCATGGAAGTCCTGGTGGAAACCGCAAGAGTCGCCGGTATCGACATCGCCATCGTGTTCCGGCTCGTATTTTTTGCTGCCGATCTTTTCTTGGTTGCGGCCCTTGCCGCGGTGTTGCTTATGGAAGAGCGGCCGCTGCGGGGGCCCGCGACCAGGCCTCCACCCGTCTCGGCAGAAACGCCGGCCGCACCGGCGGAGTAATTCGGCGCAATTGCAATGTGCCAGTACCGGCACTGGCCTGCGAAATAAGTTGTCAGCCTACCAGACACGGATGACGAGCGGAGGCTTGCGAAGGGGGCAAGTGCTCCGCTCCTCGCGTCTGCGATGTCACGTCGGGAAGGTGACGATCCGGGACGCTACTTGGTTCGCACGGTGTCTTGGTAACTGGGCGCCTCGCGCAAAAAGCCGCGCTTGAGCATCCAGTCGACCTTTGCCTTGAACTCGGCCGATCGATAGGTCCTGACCCCGGTCAGTTCGGGAAGCAGCCCATCTCTGCGCAGCTCCGGCGTTAAATCGCGCAGGAGTTCGTCTCGTGAGCGTTCTTCGTTCTCGCGCAGCCATTGGATCGCGCGGTTTAGAGCGCGTCGCAGTTTTTCCGCGGTCTCTGCGTCTATTTCGTCGGCCGCGACAATTCCGCCGCGCCAACGCAGATCGGCGATCTTGCGGCAGCCTGCCGCGATCGCGCGGGTTACTAGCGGTTCCATGAGCGCCGCCGCCTCGGTGCGGCCGCTGAGCAAAGCAGCCAATCGATCAGCCGCGTGTTCGAGTTTGATCTCGTGGAAGGATATCCCAGCCGCCTCCATGGCTTCGACGGCGGCATAGAATGTGCCCGCATGCCACGTGACCGCGATCGGCGTGTTGCGCAGATCGCCAAGGGTCTCCACACGCGAATCCCTCCTCACCATGATCGCGCCGGTGCGTATGGTGGCGTCGAGTCCGATGATCTTGCCGCGGCCCAACTGCTGCACGCGCTCGATAGCGCCCCACTCGCACACCGGATAGACCTCAAGCGTGCCCTGCTGGAGCTGCGTCTCTTTCCATCGTTGAGAGAAGTCCTTGACCCGGCCTTCGTTACCCTTGGGGTTATCTTCTTGATAGACGACGTCGAGACCTTCCTCGGCAAAGAAGCCTTGCTCCACCGCAACCCGCCAGGGTCGGTCGTGGGCGTTACTGTCGCTTTGGAGCCGAATGGTGCGGGCCATGCTAGCTGCGCTCCAACCTCATAGGCGAACGATCTTATGCCTCGAAATTTGTGCGATCACAACGAGTTTGGAGCAGTTGGACGTTAACGCGCATCACCCCGTTGGCGCACTTCAGGCGGCAAGATCGGGGTCCTGCTAGGAAGCAGTGCAGCCCCCATCTTCACAGCCTGGTCGATGATCCAGGCGCGATAACGCGCGAGCGGTGTGACGCCAGTCAGGCCACCGCAGCCTTCGCTGGCGGCCGCGCCGGTGGACCAACTCACGACGCCGATCACGGCCGGCATGCGGCCAATCTCCCGATACACCGGGCCGCCGGAATCACCGGTGCAGGCACCGAGGCCGGGGAGCTCGCCCTTGGTAACGGGATCGGCGAGTCTGATTTGCAAGGTCCCCGGCTGCCCCGTCGCCACTAGCGTCGCGGCGCGCACCGTGCCTGCGCTCTTGCCGTCGCCGGGAATGGCAACGCCGTAGCCGGCAACCACAAAGCGGTCGCCGGCAGCGATGGGCCCGCCTGCCGAGACCAGCGGCGCGGGAACGACCTGCAGCGGCGCGGCGAGCTTGATCAGCGCGATATCCGCGGTGATGCGGTGGCGCACGGCAGCATTGACGTCAAAGTCCGGATGGTGCGCGATTCCCGCCAAGTCCTTGAGCGTGGGTTGCCGCGCGTCGTCAAATTCAACCAGCTTGTAATTGGCGCCCGGCTGGACGCAATGCGCTGCAGTGAGCACGAGATCGCGTGCGAGCGCGACGCCGGAGCAGAAGGTGCCGCGTGAGCCGGTCAGCATCACGACCGCACCTCCCGTCTCCTTACCGGCAGGTGGCGCGCCCCCCACCATCGCGGAGACCGAAGACGCGAGCGTACAGGTGCAGATGAGAACGGTCGCGACCCGGATCATGGCGCCAACGGGGACCCCAATCGCGCTGCGGTCTCCAGGATCCAGTAGCGGTAGCGGGCGAGCGGTATGACGCCGCTCATGAATCCGCAAATGGGTTCACCGTCCGTGCGTGCCGACCAGCTCACGATCCCTACCAGCGCCCGATCCCGTTCGTCGAGCACCGGACCGCCGGAATCGCCGTTACAGACCCCGAAGCCGGCAGCCTCACCCAGTTTTTGTGGATCGATCAGGGTCAGCTGCTGCGAGTTCGGCCGGTCAGTGGCTACAAGCGTGGCCGCTCGCAGCTTGCCAGCGGTCTTACGGTCCCCTTGCACGCCGACACCGAAGCCCGCCACAATGAAGCGGTCACCGAGCGACGGCGGAGTGCGCCGCTCGCTGAATACGACCGGCATTAGATTCGGTGCCGGCGCCCCAAGCTTCACAAGCGCCAAGTCGGGAGCATCGGCGCGAGGTGAGAACTGCGGATGGGCGGCGACACTGGCGACATCCGTCACCACAGAGCGACGTCCTTCGAAGGTCAGCAATCGATATTTGCCGCTGTTTGGCACGCAATGTGCAGCCGTCAGCACGAGATCGAGCCCGATGGCGACTCCGGTGCATAGATGGTGCGCCCCTACGATCAGAACCACGTAGCGCGCAATCGCCGGGTCAGCGAAGGGCGCACCCCCGACGATAGCCGCAGCGGGGCCGGTCGCGAGGGCGAGCCAAGCGAAGCCAACCAGTGCGCGGCGCAGAGCTATCGCCAGCTCAGCGCCTGCAAGGACCAGGTTGAACCGGCGTCGCTCGCCCGCCATGCCCGCCTTTTGGCGGGCATCCATGCCTTTATTATGGCTTGGCGCTTCGAGTGAAAATCTCGATCGCTGTGACAAGACCGGATAGGCCCCGCGATGTCATCGGCAGAAGGCGCGCTTACGATCCTGTGGCTAGCAGCATGCCAGCTGAATTCGGGATTTCGACCTCAATTTCCAGCGTCGAGACATTCTCGCCGCGATCCATTCGCACCTGGACGTTCTCCCGTTCGACGGTGATGTGCTTGGTGAGCGCTGCGAGGATGTCTTCGCGCAGCACTGCAAGTAGGTCCGACTGGCCGCGGGCTGCCCGTTCATAGGACAATAGGATCTGAAGCCGTTCCTTGGCGACCGGAGCGGAACCGCGACGGCGAAAGAAGGTCAAGACGTTCATGCCGCTCTCCGTCCGAACAGCTTGTCGAGCAGGCCTTTGCGATCGTTGGGTATGCTCATCGGCACCGCGTCACCCTTGAGCCTTCGGGCGGCATCGAGATAGGCGCGCGCTGGAGCGCTCGTCGCATTGTTGATCGTTATCGGAGATCCCAGATTGGAGGCGCGCAGAACCTCTTCACTTTCCGGAATGATGCCCAGCAGCGGCGTGGAGAGGATCTCGAGCACATCTTCGATATTGAGCATCTCGCCGCGCGCGGCGCGCTGGGCGTCGTAGCGGGTGATGAGGACATGCTTATCGACGCGCTGCCCGTTTTCTGCCTTCTCAGTCTTGGAATCGAGCAGCCCGATGATGCGGTCGGAATCGCGCACCGACGACACCTCCGGGTTAGTGACAATCACGGCGGTATCGGCGAAGCGCATCGCGAGCGTTGCGCCGCGCTCAATTCCGGCAGGGCTATCGCAGATCACCCAATCGAATTGCCCGCGCAGCTCGTTGATGATGCTCGCGACGCCTTCTTCGGTAAGGGCATCCTTGTCGCGGGTCTGCGATGCCGGCAGCAGCCATAGGGTCTCGAGCCGTTTGTCGCGGATAAGCGCTTGCGAAAGTTTCGCCACGCCTTGCACCACATTGATGAAATCGAAGACCACGCGACGCTCCGCCCCCATCACCAGATCGAGGTTGCGCAGCCCGACGTCGAAGTCGACAACTGCGACCTTCTGTCCGGCTTGTGCCAGCGCCGCGCCGAGCGCGGCGGTCGACGTCGTCTTGCCGACACCGCCCTTGCCGGACGTGACCACGAGGACTTTGGCCATACTTGCTGTTTCTGCCATCGTTCAATCCAACGCTGCTATTGCCAGGACGCGGTTTTCAAGCCAGCACTGCGCCGGCCGGCTGCGGAGGCTTGCGTCCATTTCCTCTGCCGTCCGGTAATAGCCATCGATCGAGACCAGCTCGGCCTCGTTCCTGCTGCAAAAAATTCGCGCTCGCGGGTTGCCCATCGACCCGGCCATGGCTCGCCCGCGCAGCGTGCCGTAGATGTGAATCGATCCGCCCGCAACTACTTCGGCTCCCGAGGCGACCGAGCCGAGCACGGTGATGTCACCGTTGGGGAAAATGATGGATTGTCCTGAGCGGACCGGGTTTTCGATCAACAACGAGCTTGGCTCCTGTCGCCGGGGTGTCCGCGCCGCGCCTTTCTCGGAAAACGACCCCGGCGCCTCGCTTCCCGTCGCGCGTCCCCGCTTGAGTACTGGCGGCAGCGAAGGGCCGAGCCGATCGTCCTCGGTGCCCTCGAGAGCCATGACGCGAATGCCGCGCTCGTCCAATTCCTTGATCAGTTCGCCGATCTGCGATTCGTTTAGCGAAACCGCCGCGAGATCGAGGATGATCGGTCGGCCGACGAAGAACGCGGGTGAAGTCCTGCGGCGCTTATCGATCTCCGTCAGCCAGTCAGTGATCGGGGTGGTCGGGGTGAGCACGAAGGTCATTAGCGAGCGGCCATGCAGGCGCATCGCTCCTTGCGGACGAACGGCAATCGCGTTGGTCACCACGATCTCCGAGGATTTTGCCGGCAGACAATCCGATTAGCGCGCTCCGTGGTTAACGACGGCTTAACGGGGAGGCATTTTAATCGGGGTACTTGGTATCCCAAGCTCGCGAATAGGCGAATACTGTTCGCGGCGTGGTCTCCGGCACAAACGCTCATGATCGCTGAATCCATCGGCGGAGCCTGCCGATATTCCGGTCGACTTCGGCCCACCGTGTTCGGCGTCAATCGGCCTTGCCATTATTGTCCCATGCGGTACTAGAGGCGAGCGATGCGGATTTCTCGACGCAAGTTCGTGAAGTGGATTACGGCGAGCGGTATCGCCCTCAGCTTGTCGCGTTTGGCGTTAGCTGAGGAATCTGAATTCGTAGCGCGCGAGACGCTGCCTGGGAGACAACGCTGGAACCCCGCTGCAACCGGCGCTGGTCGCATCGACGGTGTTGCCAAGGTCACGGGGGCCAAGCTGTATGCGGCCGATTTTCGCGCGGCCGATATGCCCGGCTGGCCCGCGAAAACATCGCATGCCATGCTCATCCGAGCAGCGGACGCGACGCACGTTTACAATGGCCTCGACCTTTCGCGCCTGAGCGGTGCGTTGAAGCCTGCCGTGGTGGTTACCGCCGCCGATCTCGCGCGAACCGGCATGCGCGTTCCCGAATTCTATGCCGGCGAGCTCCTTTGCCCGGTTGGCAAGACGCCGCTTTATCTTGGTCAGCCGGTGGCGCTGCTCATCTTCGAGGATTTCGACGCCTTCGATCAGGCGCGTCTCGCGCTGCGCGACGCATCTGTCGTGAAATTCGGCGCGGAAACCGGCCCGGTCAAAATGCCCAACTACGGCCAGTTTCGTTTCACGCGCGTTGGTGGCCCGATCCCCGATGCACCCGACGTCTACTCGCCGGTCAAGAACGGATGGGTCAGTCCGGGGCGTTTCGAGGACACGGAGCGCCCGATATGGGCGCGTCTCCCGATCCCGACCGGGCAAGCCTATGCCGAAGCCGCGACCTATGGCGAAAAGCGGAACTCGCCGCCAACAATCCGGCGCTCTTGGTGCTCGAGCGCGAATTCGAGACGCAGTCAGTCGATCCAATGTTTCTCGAGCCGGAAAGCGGCCTTGCCTGGTATGACGCACGTCGCAAGGATCTTGAGCTCGTTGTCGGCGTGCAGTCGCCTTACGAGGCCGCGGAGTCGGTCGCGTATTTGCTTGGCAACGCCCAGGAGGCGTTCAAGCCTGCGCACATCAACACCAATTTCGCCTATTGTGGCGGCGGTTTCGGCGGCCGCGACCACACGCCGTTCCCACTTTATGTGGCGTTGGCGGCGATATTCTGCCCCAACCGTCCGGTGCGGCTCGCCAACAATCGCTTCGAGCAGTTTCAATCGGGAATCAAGCGGCACGCCTTCAAGATCCGTACGTGGATCGGGGTCGATCGGGCGACTGGCAAAATGTTCGCCTTCGCTGCCGACCATGTGTTGGATGGCGGCGGCCTCGCCAATTATTCGGCCACTGTGGCGAGCGTCGGCGCCAACGCCGCGCTTGGCATTTACTACGTCCCGAAAGTCGATGTGACGACGTATGCGTTCCACTCGCGCGGCGTGACCGCGGGCTCGATGCGCTGTTACGGAACCGTGCAGACAATGACCGCGCTCGAAGTGCTAGTCGATGAGATCTGTACGGCGCTGCCGCTTGATCCGATCGAGTTCCGGCGCCGCAACGCGCTCGCGACCGGCGGCCGGACGATGGCGGGAAACCCCTACATCGTGTCGGTCCGCACTCCGGAGATCCTGGACAAGTTGGAACAGCATCCGATCCAGAAGGCGCGCGGACAGCAGGCGGGATTTCTCGTCGGTACCGGCATCGCTTGCGCGACCAAGGACTACGGCACCGGAGGCGACGGTACGCTGGCATCCGTCGAACTCACGCCCGACGGCCGGATCACCATCCATTGTGACTACGTCGAGATGGGCACCGGCATTGGAACAGCGGTAGCCAATCGGGTCGCAGCGCACCTTGGTAGCGTTGCTGACGAAATCGCGCTCGCGCAGGTGGACACATTCGGTCCGCTGGCGCTGGTGACCTCCGGCGACTCCTACACCATGAAGCAGAAGACGCAGGGCGCGGCGGCGCGCAATCCACGCTGGGTGCCTGCGATCAGTACAGCCAGCACTGCCTCGATCG
>VAZQ01000401.1 GCA_005883115.1 Alphaproteobacteria bacterium
AAAGCTACACGTCGGGGTGCGGGCACGTGATGCGCATCGAGATCGATCGCGCGACCGGCGCATTGCGGATCGCAAAAGCATACAGCGTGCTGGAATGCGGTCAGGCGTTGGTCCCGGAGGTCGTGATCGGACAGGCACAGGGCGGCTTCGCAATGGGCGTTGGCTATACGTTGCTCGAGACGCTGCCACCGTACGAGGACGGACCCGGCAACGGGAAATGGAATCTCGGTCAATACCTCGTCGCACGCGGGTCGGACCTGCCACTACAGGGGCTCGAAGTTGAGGTTCTGCCGCGCG
>VAZQ01000063.1:0-6484 GCA_005883115.1 Alphaproteobacteria bacterium
GGTCTTGTCGAAGGGTTGGCCCCCCTCTTTCGCCGCCAGAAACTCGCGCAGCGTCGCGGGACGGATGAGGCTGCCGACGTGGGTGGTGAGTATCCGATCCGTGCTGCGTTTCATCGCCATCCTCCGCCTTCTGTCGATCGTGAGCACCGCTGGTGCATCGCAGGGTACCGCCCGCGCGCCTAAAACGACAGCGCGGGCTCGAGGGCCCGCGCTGTCTCTATTGCTTTGGTGCCGGCGGCCGCCGGCCGAACGTCAATCAGAAGCTCGGTCGCCGCGGCGGGCGTGATGCACCGCCTGCCGCGGGGGCGGGCCTTTGCTTCATGGGCAGCAAGCCTTCGCGCTGCATGCGCTTGCGCGCGAGCTTGCGCGCCCGGCGGATCGCTTCCGCCTTCTCGCGCGCCTTCTTTTCGGAGGGTTTTTCGTAATGACCGCGAAGCTTCATCTCGCGGAAGATGCCCTCGCGCTGCATCTTCTTTTTCAGCGCCTTCAGGGCCTGGTCGACGTTGTTGTCACGGACGAGAACCTGCACGCAGCGTTCCTTATGCTTCCGATCTGCCTAATGTACGGGAGCCCGCCGATCGCCACCGAAGCGCGATCGCGCGGGCTCTCCATGGCGTGGGCGTGTAGCAGAATCAGCGCGAAAAGTCCATCGCCGTGCTCACGTCTTGCCATCGTCGGGCGTCTCCGGGACCGCTTCGCTCTGGCGCTGGCGCCAGGCTTCGAGCCGCTTTGCCACTTCGCCGTCGCCAAGCGCAAGCACACTCGCGGCGAGCAGCGCCGCGTTGATTGCGCCCGCGCGCCCGATGGCGAGCGTCCCGACGGGGACGCCGGGCGGCATCTGCACGATCGAATAGAGTGAATCGATCCCTGAGAGCGCCTTCGATTCGATCGGCACCCCAAACACCGGAAGGCTCGTCAGCGCTGCCGTCACGCCGGGCAGGTGCGCCGCGCCGCCCGCGCCGGCGATGATGATTTTAAACCCCTGCGCCTTGGCCGATTTGGTGAAGGCATGGTGTCGCTCGGGTGTGCGATGCGCGGAGATGATTTTCGCTTCATAGCCGATGCCTAGCGCATCGAGCGTCTCGGCCGCATGTTTCATGGTCGGCCAGTCGGATTGGCTGCCCATGATGATCGCAACTGGCTTCCCCGGCATCCACCCCTCGCCACGGCCGAAAAGGAAGCGGGCGATTATAGGGACGGTCCTCGGGGTGACAAGGCGGCGGCACAAGCCGATGTGAATTCAGATGCGCCCGTTATGACCGTAGAAACAGGCCGTTTACGGTGCATGACGCCTGGCGCGAGGATCCCCAGAACGCAGCCTCAGTTTCGCCAATGATCTAAGCGATTGCTGCGGTGCAAATCCGGGGTCGGGGGACTCCCAGTCATGCGCCGGGCCAAAGCCCAACTCCAGTGCAGTTGTCGCCCAGATGCGAGGCAATACAGCTGCCTCGGCGCAGGCTTTAGCGGCGCGTCCATAGGACTTCGCACCAGCGTGGCGTGGGCAGCCAAGGAGAACTCTCGATGAACGCGAGCCGCCTCGCCGCCATCGGCCTCGTTGCGGCCGCCGGGCTTTGGATCGCATCAGGACACTTCCTTCCGCACCAAACTGCCGAGAGCCGCGCGGGCTTGCCCGCGCCCGAGGGCGAGGCCAAGAAACCTTTCCGCGTCGCGGTGGCGATGACGAACGTCATTCCGCACAGCCGCAAGCTCACGATTGCGGGACGCACCGAGGCCGACAAACGAGTCACGGTGACGGCGCGCACCGGCGGCGTGCTGACCGATCTCAAGGTGAAACGCGGCATGTCCGTGCAAAAGGGCGAGATCATCGCCGTTCTGTCGGACGAGGCGCGCGAGGCGCAGGTGGCGCAAGCGCAGGCCGTGGTGACGCAGAAGCGTACAGAACTCGAGGCTAAACGCACGCTCATTCTCAGCGGCACGCTGCCGCGCCTGCAGCTGGTCGAGCTCGAGGCGCAGCTTAAGTCCGCCGAGGCTGCGCTCGCCGTCGCCCAAGCGGAACAGGACCGCGGTGTGGTACGCGCGCCATGGTCGGCCGTCGTGCATGACGTTGCCGTCGAGGTAGGCCAGGCCGCGTTCTCCATGGCCGGGCGCGAAATCGCCTCGCTGGTCGCGCTCGATCCGATGCTGGCCGTGGTGGAAGTGGCCGAGCGCCAGCTCGCTGGCATCAAGGTGGACGCCGTGGCCGAGGTACGGCTGGTGACCGGCGAACGCGCGAATGGAAAAATCCGGTTCGTCGCCAAGACCGCAAGCCCGACCACACGCACATATCGGGTCGAAGTCGAATTGCCAAACGCCGACGGCAAGATTCCGGACGGCATCACGGCGGAGGTCGTTGTTCCGCTGGCGCCCGTGTTGGCGACGCGCGTACCGCGCTCGGCGGTTACCTTCTCCTCCGCCGGCGATCTCGGCCTGCGCGTTGTCGACGCAAATGACGTGGTCGAGTTCACGCCTGTCGGGGTCATCGAGGACGAGCAGAGTTACATGTGGGTCACGGGCCTTCCCGATCGCACTCGCGTGATCGTGCAAGGACAGGATTTCGTCCGCGAAGGCCAAACTGTGGACGCCGTCGGAGTGCCCGAGCTGACCGCGGTCGCCAAATAGTGATGTCCAAGTTTATCGACTACGCCATCGGTCACGCGCGGCTCACGGTCGCGACGCTGATTTTCCTGCTGAGCGCGGGCCTATTGGCCTATCTCACGATCCCGAAGGAAGCGGAGCCGGACGTCAGGATTCCGATCATCTACGTGCAGCTCTCCCAACGCGGCATCAGCCCGGAAGATTCCGAGCGGTTGTTGCTGCGGCCGCTCGAGACCCAGCTCAAATCGGTCGGCAACGTGAAGGAGATGCGCTCGACCGCCTTCGAGGGCGGCGGGTTCGTGTTGCTCGAGTTCGAAGCGGGTTTCGACTCCAAGTCGGCGCTGGCGGATGTGCGCGCGAAGGTGGATCAGGCCAAGCACGACCTGCCCCGCGACGTCGACGAGCCGCAGGTGCTCGAGGTCAACCTGTCGCTTTATCCGGTGCTGGTCGTAGGGCTTTCGGGCGACGTGCCCGAGCGCACGCTGCTGCGCATCGCCCGCGCCGCCAAGAACGCCATTGAGCAAGCGCCCGGGGTGCTCTCGGCCGAGCTTCGCGGGGCGCGCGATGAGGCGGTGGAGATCATTCTCAATCCGATGCTGTTGGCGAGCTACGGACTCTCGCTCGACCAACTCGGCTCGATCACGCAATCCTTCAACACACTCATCGCTGCCGGCGCGCTGGAAGGCGAAACCGGGCGCTTCGCCGTCAAGGTGCCTTCGCTGTTCGAGAAGCCGCAGGACATCCTGAAGATCCCGATCATCGCCTCGCCCAAAGCCTCGGTGCGGCTGCTCGACATCGCGCAGGTCAAGCCTACCTTCAAGGATGCGACCTCGGTCACGCGGGTGAATGGTCACCCTGCCATGACCATCGAGGTCTCCAAGCGCACGGGCGCCAACCTGATAGAGACGGTCGACGCCGTGAAAACGACGGTGGCGGCGCTGCAAACGACGTGGCCGGAAGCAGTGCACGTCTCCTTTACGCAAGACAAATCGAAAATCATCCGGCAGATGCTCGGGGATTTGCAGAACTCGGTCTTGACCGGCGTGCTGCTGGTCGCGATCGTGATTCTGTTCGCGCTCGGCTTGCGCGCCTCGCTCTTCATCGGGATCGCGATACCCGCTTCGTTTCTGGCCGGCGTGCTCGGGCTGCAGCTCGCGGGACTGACCGTCAATATCGTCGTCTTGTTTTCGCTCATCCTCGCCGTCGGGATGCTGGTCGACGACGCCATCATCGTGTCGGAATTCGCCGAGCGGCGCATGGCGGAAGGCGTGCCGCCGCGGGAGGCCTATTCGCTCGCAGCCAAGCGCATGTCCGGACCGGTGATCGCCGCGACGGCGACCCGCATCGCCGCGTTTTCGCCGCTCCTGTTCTGGCCGGGTGTGGTCGGCCAATTCATGAAATATCTGCCGATCACGCTGATCGCGACCCTCTCCGCATCGCTCGCGGTTGCGCTGTTCTTCACGCCTACGCTCGGCGCCCTGCTCGGCAAGGCCGCCCGCGCGCCGCATGAGCAGCACGCAGGCGATCGCGGACCCTACATGCGCACGGTGCGGTTTGCGCTGCGCCGTCCCGGCACCACTCTCGCGCTCGCGGCGTTGCTTTTGGTCGCCGTGCTGGTGGCCTACGGAAAGTTCGGCCGCGGCGTGGAATTTTTCCCGAAGGTCGAGCCCGATTACGGCCAGGTCATCGTGCATGCCCGCGGCAATCTCTCGCTCGAGGAAAAGAACCGCTTGCTCGGCGTCGTCGAGAAGCGTGTTCTCGCCTTCGATGGTCTCAAGACCGTGTACAGCCGCATCGGCGAGCAGCCGCGCGGCATGAGCGAACTCACCGAAGACACCATCGGTGTCATCCAATTCGAGTTCGCGGACTGGCGCAGCCGGCCGCCGGCGCACGAGATCATGGATGCCATCCGTGCGAAGACCGTCGATATTCCAGGCATTCTCGTGGAAGTGACGGCTCCGCGCGCAGGCCCGCCGACCGGCAAGCCGATCCAGGTGCAGCTCGCGGCGCTCGATCCCGCGCAGCTGCCGGCGGCTGCGGCCAAGGTTGCCGCCACGCTAGGTGCGCGCAGTGACATCCGCGACCTCGACGATGGCCTGCCGCTGCCCGGCATCGATTGGAAAATCGAAATCGACAAATCTGAGGCCGCGAAATACGGCGCCGGCGTAAACACGGTCGGCAGCGCCGTCCAGCTTGTCACCAACGGACTGAAGGCGACCGAATACCGGCCGGTCGACAGCGACAAATCGGTGGACATTCTCGTGCGCTTTCCGCCCGATCGCCGCAGCCTCGACCAAATCGATGATCTGCGCGTACAGACGCAGGTGGGACACGTGCCGATCGGCAATTTCGTACAGCGCGTCCCGGCGCCGCGCGTGGGCTACATCAACCGGGTCAACGGCAACCGCGTGATAACGGTTTCGGCCAACGTGGCCGAGGGAGTGCAGACGGCAAAAATCCAGCAGGAGATCGCGGCAGACCTCGCCAAAGCCGATCTCGGGGCCGGCGTTAGCTTCAGGCTCAAGGGCGAGGATGAAGAGCGCGCCAAAGCGTCGGCGTTCCTGCTCAAGGCGTTCGGCACCGCGATCTTCCTCATTTTCGCGATCTTACTTGCACAGTTCAACAAGCTGACCTCGGTCGGCCTGGTGCTCACCGCGGTCGTGCTCTCGACTTTCGGCGTGATGCTGGGTTTGTTGATTATGGGCCAGGCCTTCGGCGTGGTGATGGCCGGTATCGGCGTCATCGCCAACGCGGGTGTGATCGTGAACAACAACATCGTGCTGATCGACACCTATGACCGATTGCGGCGCGAAGGCGTCGCGGCTTATGACGCGATCATCGAGACGTGCCGCGAGCGCGCCCGTCCCGTCGTTCTCACGGCGGTGACGGCGATTCTTGGCGTGCTGCCGATCGCATTCGGCATGAATGTCGAATTTCTTGCGCGGGAAATCACGGTCGGCGCGCCGGCGACGCAATGGTGGATCAATCTGTCGACCGCAATGGTCTTCGGCCTGGGTTTTGCCACCGTCCTCACCCTGATCGTCACGCCGGCGGCGCTGATGGCGATTGCCAATTTGCGCGAGCGGCGTCTGCGCTTCTCGGCGACGCTGCGCTCCTGGCGGTTGCCAGCCTTCAGCCGGTCGTGAGGATCCGAGAAGGCCCGCAGCATCCATATCAATCCGTTGCTGAGCACGCTGCGCCTGTGATTAGCGCGGCCGGTGCGGCACCCGCACGAGAAACGGGGACAGACGAGGGCGCTCGCCGGCCCCCGTCTTCTTCCTGTAAATTAGAGACGACCCAAAAGAATGCTGCAGGTGTGGTGGCACGCTGCGCGATTGAGAGGGCAGCATGTATCGGCATATTTTGATCCCAACCGACGGTTCGGAGCTTGCCGGCACGGCGGTGCGCCATGGATTGGCGCTCGCCAAAGCAGTCGGAGCAAAAGTCACGGCGTTGACCGTAGAGGGATCGTTCGACGTCTACACGGTTCCCGCTTCGAGAGTTTATGAAATGTCGGAAGCTTTTGCTCTGCACGCCGAGCGTGCCAAAGCCCACGCGCAGAAGATCTTGGACAGCGTCGCGGAACAGGCTCGCGCGGCTGGTGTAGTCTGCGAAACAGTGCAAGTCGAGCAAGACCATGCCTACGAAGGCATTATTGAGACCGCCGAGCAGAGAGGATGCGATCTCATCGTCATGGCCTCGCATGGAAGGAGCGGGATTGCGGCAATCGTGCTTGGCAGTGTGACGACGAAAGTGCTCACGCACACGAAAATTCCCGTTCTTGTCTGCCATTGATGAAGGCAGGAATTTCCGACGGCGCGCCGTACTTTCAAGGTGCTGTCCGTTGAACCGGCCGCATAATCGAGCGAGAATGTCGGGTAGCACGGAC
>VAZQ01000063.1:6528-7074 GCA_005883115.1 Alphaproteobacteria bacterium
CTGGAGCACGGCACGATCGGCGACCGGACGGCTGTCATGGTCAGCCGGCTCATCGTCATTCTGATCGTCATCAACCTCGTCGCGATGATCCTCGATTCGGTGCCGGCGTTGCAGGCGCAATACGGGCCGCTGTTTTTCGCGATCGAAGTTTTGTCCTTGGTCGCCTTTACCATCGAGTACGGATTGCGGGTTTGGGTCGCGGCCGAACACGCGCCAAATCGGCACGCGAGCGAGCGCAAGTCGCGATGGAAGTTCGTGTCGAGCCCGCTCGGCGTGATCGACCTTCTTGCGGTGCTGCCGTTTTGGTTGGCGCTTGTTTTGCCGGCCGATCTGCGGGTCTTTCTGGTATTTCGAATGGTACGCTTTCTCAAATTGGCCCGTTACTCGCCGGCCATGCGCTCACTGTTGGATGCTCTCAACAACGAGCGACGCGCGTTGTTCGGCTGCTTCGTCATTTTGCTGGGTGCGACGCTGGTGGCCGCCAGCATCATGCACGTGGTCGAGGGCCATGCGCAGCCCGATAAATTCGGCACCATTCCCGACGCA
>VAZQ01000063.1:7107-7958 GCA_005883115.1 Alphaproteobacteria bacterium
ACGGTTGGTCGCATCGGTCACGATCTTCGTCGGCCTGGTCATGGTCACCTTGCCCATCGGCATTGTCGCCACCGCCTTCGCCGACGAAATCCACCGGCGCGACTTCGTCGTCACTTGGGGCATGGTCGCGCGCGTGCCATTGTTCGCGGAACTTCAGGCGACGGAGATCGCCGATATCATGCGGCTGCTGCGCGCGCAGCAAGTCGAGCCTGGCGACGTTATCGCCAAGCGCGGCGAGCCCGGTCATTCCATGTATTTCATCGCGGCCGGAGAAGTGGAGATCGAGCTCAAGCACGAGCGCGTTCGGCTGGGCGCCGGGCATTTCTTCGGTGAGGTGGCGGCGCTGCATCGCACGCGGCGGTCCGCGACCGTCACTGCCGTCACGCGAACGAGCCTTCTCGTGCTCGATGCCCACGATCTGCACGTGCTGATGGATCGCGAGCCCCGCATCGCAGAGCATATCCGCGAAGTCGCGCGCGCCCGTGTGGGCGGGGACGTGGTCACGCGCAAGGGCGACCTTGTTGTCGAAGAGCTCGACCAAGCCGAAACACGCGACCAGCCGGCGGACAGCCGCAGCCGCTCGTGACGCCCCAACCTCGGGCCGATCCACTTTGACTTAGACCAAATCACTCTGGCGTGATGCCGGCGTCCTTCACCACCTGCGCCCATTTCTGGATCTCGGCTGGAATGAAGCGCGCGAGCTCATCCGGCGTGCTGGTCCAGGGCGTGATCGCGAGCGCATTCATCTTCTCTTGGGTGTCGGGCCGCTGGATGAAGGCCACGAGCAGTTGGTTGAGCTTATCGATGATCGGCTGCGGCGTGCCGGCGGGCGCGACCGCCGAGAACCACGG
>VAZQ01000064.1 GCA_005883115.1 Alphaproteobacteria bacterium
AGATGATGTCCTACGAAGTCTCGATCGGCTTCGTCTTCATTACCGTGCTGCTTTGTGCGGGATCGCTTAATCTATCCGCGATCGTCGAAGCGCAGCAGGGCAGGTGGGGAATATTCAATTGGTTTTGGCTCCCGCTGCTTCCCATGTTCGTCGTCTTTTTCGTCTCCGCGTTGGCAGAGACCAACCGGCCGCCGTTCGACCTCGTGGAGGCGGAATCCGAGTTGGTCGCGGGCTATGCAGTCGAATATTCCGCAACGCCATTCCTGCTCTTCTTCCTCGGCGAGTACATCGCCATTCTCACCATGTGTGCAATGGCGACGATTCTCTTCCTTGGGGGTTGGCTGCCGCCGTTTCCGGTCGCACCGTTCACCTGGATTCCCGGAGTGATCTGGTTCGTGCTCAAATGTTCGTTCATGTTCTTTCTTTTTGCCATGGTGAAGGCGATTGTGCCGCGCTACCGCTACGATCAACTCATGCGGCTGGGTTGGAAGGTATTCCTGCCGCTTTCGCTCGCAATGGTCGCGATCGTAGGCGGCGTCTTGCAGTACGGCGGATTGTTCGCCAAATGACGGGTGAACCGCATGATGAACTTGTCGCTCGTCGGGCTCATCGGAGCCGTTATCGGCACGATCATCGCGGCCATGGTCTACGTGCCGCTCGTCACCTTCGTCGAACGCGGCGTCCGCTCGCGTGCCGACGGTGCAGCCAAAGGCGAGACGTTGGAGCAGGAGATCTCATTGCTGCGGCGCGCCGTGCTCGCGGCCGACATCATCGTGTTCGCGGGCATAGGTTATTGGCTTGGCGGTATGCTCGGGGACTGACCGTGCCGCGGCGGAAGCCGGCGCCGAAAAGGATTGCGCTATGAAACTCGATCAGGCCGCCCGCTCGGTATTCCTCAAAGAGTTTGTCTCGGCGTTCGTGCTCGGCCTGCGCTACTTCTTCAAGCCGAAGCCCACCCTCAATTATCCATTCGAGAAAGGGCTGCTCTCGCCGCGCTTTCGGGGCGAGCACGCGCTGCGCCGTTATCCCAATGGCGAGGAGCGCTGCATCGCTTGCAAACTGTGCGAGGCGATCTGTCCGGCACAGGCGATAACAATCGAGGCCGGACCGCGCCGCAACGACGGTACGCGTCGAACCACCCGCTACGATATCGACATGGTCAAATGCATCTACTGCGGGCTTTGCCAGGAGGCCTGTCCAGTCGACGCCATCGTCGAAGGGCCCAATTTCGAGTTTGCGACTGAGACGCGCGAGGAACTCTACTTCGATAAAGAGCGGCTGCTTGCCAATGGCGACCGCTGGGAGCGCGAGATCGCCAACAATATCGCTCTCGATGCGCCATACCGGTAAGCTTCGCAAATGCTCTTTCCAGCGCTGTTCTTCTACCTGTTTGCTGGCGTGTGCATCTCCGCCGCGATCATGGTGATTGCGGCTAGGAATCCCGTGCACTCGGTACTCTTTCTCATTCTCGCGTTCGTCAACGCGGCCGCGCTGTTCATTCTTCTCGGCGCGGAATTCCTGGCGATGATTCTTATCATCGTCTATGTCGGCGCCGTCCTGGTATTGTTCCTGTTCGTAGTGATGATGCTCGATGTTGATTTCGCCGAGCTGCGTCAAGGGTTTTTACAATACCTGCCGATCGGCGCGTTTCTCGGCGCGATCCTTCTGATCGAACTGGTTCTGGTTCTGGTCGGCTGGACCATCGGCCCCAACGCGCAGCAAATGGTCGCGGCGCCGATACCGCCCGCGGCGAGCGCGCTCAATGCGCAAGCACTCGGGCACGTGCTCTACACCCGCTATGTCTATTTCTTTCAGGCGGCCGGCGTCGTGCTGTTGGTTGCGATGGTCGGTGCGATCGTCCTGACGCTGCGGCACAAACCGCATGTCAAACGGCAGAATATCGCCGAGCAGATTGCGCGCACGAAGGCGAATGCGATCGAGATCGTCAAAGTGCGGCCGGGTCAGGGCCTGTAGAGAAATTCGAAGGGAACAACATGACCATCGGTCTCGGCCATTACCTCACGGTCGGCGCGATCCTGTTCACGATCGGAATCTTCGGCATTTTCCTCAACCGCAAGAACGTGATCATCATCCTGATGTCGATCGAGCTCATACTGCTTGCCGTGAACGTCAATCTCGTCGCTTTTTCGGCCTTTCTCGGCGACCTGGTCGGGCAGGTCTATGCGCTGTTGGTCCTCACAGTCGCGGCAGCGGAGGCGGCGATCGGGCTTGCCATTCTGGTCGCCTACTACCGCAATCGCGGCTCGATCGCGGTAGAGGATATCAACCTGATGAAGGGCTGAGTGCGGCATGTACCACGCGATCGTTTTTCTGCCGCTCCTTGGCGCTATCATCGCCGCGCTGATCGCGCTCGCCGGCGCACGCGCCCGTCATCCTGGCGGGCCGCCCGGCATCGGCGCAGAGAATCACGCGCACGGCCCGGTGGACGAGAGCCATGCGCGTACCGCACCGGCCCCGCATGGGGCGCACGCCGTTCTCGACGCCTCGCACAGCGAGCCGGAAGCGCTTGAGCCGCCGGCCGCAGGCTCGCGTTCCGCCGAGCTCGTCACCACGGTTTTCCTTTTCGCCGCCATGCTGCTGTCGTGGGTGGCCTTCGCCGATGTGGGGTTTGGCCATCACGACAGCCGCGTGACACTCTTTCCATGGATCATTTCCGGGGAGCTGAAGGTCGATTGGGCACTGCGCATCGACACGCTCACGGCGGTCATGTTCGTTGTCGTCACGACCATCTCGGCCTTCGTTCATCTTTATTCCATCGGCTACATGGAGGAGGATCCGCACCGGCCGCGCTTCTTCTCGTATTTGTCGTTGTTCACCTTCGCCATGCTGATGCTGGTGACCGCCGACAATCTCGTGCAATTGTTTTTCGGTTGGGAGGGGGTCGGCCTAATGAGCTACCTGCTCATTGGGTTCTGGTACCATAAGCCGGAGGCGAATGCGGCCGCGATCAAGGCCTTCATCGTCAATCGCGTCGGCGATTTCGGCTTCTCCCTCGGTATTTTTGCCGCTTTCATGATGACCGGCGCGCTCGATCTCGATACGGTTTTCGCGCAGGCGCCCGCGCTCACCGGCAAGACGATTCATTTCCTCTCCTGGGACGTGGATGTCCTGACGCTGATCTGCTTGCTCCTGTTCATGGGGGCAATGGGCAAATCGGCGCAGTTCCTGCTTCACACGTGGCTGCCCGACGCGATGGAAGGACCGACACCGGTCTCCGCGCTCATTCATGCCGCTACCATGGTGACGGCGGGCGTATTCATGGTCGCGCGGCTCTCGCCCTTGTTCGATCTGGCGCCGGCCGCACAAGCCTTCGTCACTTTCATCGGGGCCACCACGGCATTCTTCACCGCCACGATCGCGCTCGTGCAAAACGACATCAAGCGCATCATCGCCTATTCGACCTGTTCACAGCTCGGCTACATGTTCGTCGCCATGGGCACGGGCGCTTATTCCATCGGCATGTTCCACTTGTTCACGCATGCTTTCTTCAAGGCACTGCTGTTTCTCGGCTCCGGTTCCGTGATCATTGCGATGCATCACGAGCAGGACATCCGGCATATGGGCGGACTCAAGGACAAACTTCCGCTCACGTACTGGACCATGGTGATCGGCACGCTCGCATTAACCGGGTTTCCGCTCACTGCCGGCTATTTCTCAAAGGATGCCATCATCGAGGCGGCCTATGTGAGTAGCAACCCGATCGCGCTCTATGGCTTCGGAGCGACGGTGATCGCAGCGGCTCTCACCGCATTCTATTCGTGGCGGCTGATCTTTCTGACGTTCCACGGCACTCCACACGACCACCACCATTACGATGCCGCGCGCGAGAGCCCGCTCGTCATGCTCCTTCCGCTCGGCTTCCTTGCCGCCGGCTCGATCTTCGCCGGCTATCCTTTCCGAGAGCTGTTCGCGGGTCACGACGTCGCCGACTTCTTTGGCGATTCACTCAAATTCGCGGCCGGTAGCCATCTCCTCGAGGAGATGCACCATATTCCACTTCTCATCGGTATGGCTCCGACCGTTATGATGGCGATCGGCTTCGTCGTCGCCTGGGAGTTCTACATCCGCAGACCGGAGCTGCCGGCCGAGCTCGCCCGCCAGCAGGAGCCGCTCTACAAATTCCTGCTCAACAAGTGGTATTTCGACGAGATCTACGACTTTCTCATCGTTCGCCCGACTCTGTGGCTCGCCCGCGCGCTGTGGAAATACGGCGACGGCTGGACAATCGATGGTCTTGGGCCTGACGGCATCTCGGCGCGCGTGCTGGACGTGACTCGCGGCGCCGTGCGGCTGCAGACCGGATATCTCTATCACTACGCGTTTGCCATGCTGATCGGGGTCGCAGCGCTCATCACCTGGTTCATGTTCGGCGCGCGGGCAGGCTGACCATGAGCTGGCCGATCCTCTCCGTCACCACCTTCCTGCCACTCGTCGGCGCACTGTTCATCATGTTGATGCACAGTGATGGCGAGGCGGAGAAGCGCAATGCCCGCTGGATCGCGCTATGGACGACGCTGATCACGTTCGCGATCTCGCTGATCCTGCTCTACCGCTTCGATCCCACTTCCGCCGAGTTTCAATTCGTCGAAAAACGGCCTTGGCTGGCGGGCGCCATCAGCTACCACATGGGGCTCGACGGCATCTCTCTGCCGTTCGTCATCCTCACGACGGCGCTGATGCCAGTGTGCATCGTCGCCAGCTGGTTGCCGATCCAGCACCGCGTCAAGGAGTACATGGTCGCATTCCTGGTGCTCGAGACGCTGATGGTCGGCACCTTCACGGCGCTCGATCTCGTGCTGTTTTATCTGTTTTTCGAGGGCGGTCTCATTCCGATGTTCCTGATCATCGGCGTATGGGGCGGCCCGCGCCGGGTCTACGCGAGCTTCAAGTTCTTTCTCTACACGCTGCTCGGTTCTGTGCTGATGCTGCTCGCCATAATGGCGATGTACTGGAATGCGGGCACAACGGAAATCCCCGTGCTGCTGCGCCACGGCTTCCCGCGCAGCCTGCAGACCTGGGCGTGGCTCGCTTTCCTCGCCTCCTTCGCGGTGAAGCTGCCGATGTGGCCGGTCCACACGTGGCTGCCAGACGCTCACGTGGAGGCGCCGACCGCCGGCTCGGTGATCCTTGCCGCCATTCTGTTGAAGATGGGCGGCTATGGATTCTTGCGCTTCTCGCTGCCCATGTTCCCGGCAGCCTCGCACGATCTCGCGCCGCTCATCTTCGCCCTTTCCATCGTGGCGGTGATCTACACCTCGCTCGTCGCACTGGCGCAGGAGGATATGAAGAAGCTCATTGCCTATTCCTCGGTCGCACGTATGGGCTTCGTTACCATGGGCATTTTTGCCACGACCGTGCAGGGGGTTGCCGGCGGGATTTTCCAGATGGTGTCGCATGGCATCGTATCGGCCGCTTTGTTTCTCTGTGTCGGAGTGGTTTACGATCGCATGCATACCCGCGAAATCGCCGCTTATGGCGGTCTCGTCAATCGCATGCCGCTCTATGCCGCGGCCTTCATGGTATTCACCCTTGCCAATGTGGGGTTGCCCGGTACCACGGGGTTCATCGGCGAATTCCTCACGTTTATCGGCACGTTCCAAATCAACACCTGGGTGGCGACGCTGGCGACCACTGGCACCATCCTGTCAGCAGCCTACGCGCTCTGGCTCTATCGAAAAGTGATTTTCGGACCGCTCGTGAAGCCAAGCCTGGCGGCGATCAAGGACCTCGATTATCGCGAGATCATCACGCTGGGTCCGCTGGTCGCGCTCACGATCCTATTTGGCATCTATCCGAAGCCGGTGCTGGACGTATCGGCGGCTTCGGTTGTGCAACTTCTTGAGAACTATCAGCGCGCCATTGGAGCGGCGAAGACCGCCGCGATGTTGGCGCATTGAACACGGGGCGCGAGCTTCGGCATGACCGAAACGGTTGAAATCCCCACGCTGCTGCCCGCAGTGCCGGAAATCGTGCTCGCCGTCGGCGCCATGCTGCTGCTGATGGTCGGCGTGTTCCGCGGCGAACAGGCGAGCAAGGGCATCGAAGCCGGCGCGATCCTGCTGCTGCTCGTTACGGCGCTCATCGTAGGTTGGTTGCCCGCGGGCAAGCTAGTCACCTTCGGCGGCAG
>VAZQ01000698.1 GCA_005883115.1 Alphaproteobacteria bacterium
CTTCGAGACCATCGCCTATCTACGCCGGCACTGTCCGGGCGTTCGCTTCGTCTGGATCATGGGCGCGGACAATCTGCGCAGCTTCCATCGCTGGCAACGATGGCGCGGCATCGCCGCGATCGTGCCAATCGCCGTGGTCGATCGGCTCGGGCCCAGCCTTTACGCCAGCGCCAGTCCTGCGGGCCACGCGCTCGCGCGAGCGCGCATTGCCGAATCGGCGGCGAAGTCACTGCCCAACCGCAAACCGCCGGCCTGGGTGTACCTGCATGGTCTGAAATCGCCGCTCTCGTCGACGGCTCTGCGTGCCGCGCGTCATAAAGGTGATGCCAAAGCGCCACACTATAGAGATTATGGAACGGCGGCAGGTTGAAACCGTTAAGTGGCCGTGCCTATCTTAGGACTGCTTCGCTTCGCATTGGGGCGATGAACGAAAGGAAGGAACCCTGCGGATACCTGCACTCTCTCGCGCTGGCGCCGTCGGCGCCGCCGAACCCATCTCCCAGGTGCGTCCAGACGCCGAGGAGATTCTTCGCCTGGTGCTCGCGCGCCTCGATGACATGAAGGCCGAGGACACCGTCACCATCGATCTCACCGGCAAATCCAGCATCGCCGACATGATGGTTGTGACCTCCGGAAGGTCGAACCGCCATGTGGGCTCGATTGCCGATCGCGTGCTTGAAGACCTCGCTGCAGCCGGGTTGTCTGACGCGCGGGTGGAAGGAATGCCGCACTGCGACTGGGTGCTCATCGACGCCGGTGACGTGATCGTTCACGTGTTCCGGCCTGAAGTCCGCGCCTTCTACAATCTCGAGAAAATGTGGGCGCCGGCGCGCCGGCACCGGCAGGCAAGCTAACGAGCGCTAACCACCTGACCGGCCGCGTGAGCGGCTTGAGCCTGCGTGCGGTCCATGCGTATCGTTACGCATGCGCATCGTGATCGCTGCCGTCGGTCGTTTGAAGCAAGGTCCCGAGCGCGAGCTCGCCGAACGCTATCGCAAGCGCGCGCTCGATGCCGGCCGCAAACTCGGATTGAGCGCCGTCGATATCGTCGAAATCAAAGAGAGCCGCGCCCGCGACGCTACCCGGTGCATGCTCGAAGAATCGATTGCAATTGCCAATATGAGCCCCGATGGCGCGGTCACCGTGATCTTGCATGAACGCGGAGGAACCATGAGCAGCGCCGCCTTTGCTGCGCGGCTGCAAGAATGGCGACGGCGGGGCAAGCCCGCGGTCGTGTTCGCCATCGGCGCGGCCGATGGGCTGGCGCCCAGCCTGCGTGAAAAGGCGAGCCTTGTCATTGCCTTCGGTGCGGCGACCTGGCCGCACCAGCTCATTCGCATCATGCTTTTGGAGCAGCTCTACCGCGGCGTCACGATCCTGACCGGGCATCCCTACCATCGCGCTTGAGGCATGCATTGCCGTGCAGACCTAAAACAGAAAGAAAATCACGCATTTGCATGCCCCGCATCTGCAAAAGCTTTCCGTCGTCTTAATCCAGCACCAATCTTGATTATGTATCGCGCCTGGAACTGCTTTGCTAAAGAACATATTGATCCTCATCGTGTTGGCCTTTCTCATCGCCCTCTGTTCGGTGATCCTGACGACTGCGGGAGTGTGGCCGCTGCGGTTTCCCGCCGCATCAGCCCAAACCCCCGCTCCTCAACGCATCAGCCCAAACCCCCGCTCCACAACGTCAGGCCGGCCCCCCGAGCCTGGATACGCTCAATGCGCGCGAGCGGGAGCTGGAAGCGCTGCGCGCCGAGCAGCGAAGGACCCTCGAAAACGAAGCGCGGCTCAAGCGCGAGATCGAATCGATCGGCGACGACCGACGTAGGCTTAATCAGCAACTCATCGACACAGCGTCCCGCGTTACCACCGTCGAAGAGCGGATCGCGCAAACGCCAGCGCGTCTCGAGCCGCTCGAAAACGGGGAACAGGCGCTGCGGAACTCATTGGAGCAGCGGCGCAGCCTCATAGCGGAGGTCCTAGGGGCGTTGCAGCGCATCGTCCGGCATGCCCCAAGCGGCCTCATGGGAGCAGTACTGCCCGAAATGCGACAGCAAGCGGAAGTGCTCGCGGCGGATCTTGGCGAGCTCGTGCGCCTGCGCCAAGAGATTGCCGCCGAACGGGATCGCCTCGCGCGTGATCTATTCGTGCTCGCAGACGAACGCCAGCGCCTTTCGCTGTACATCGACGAGCGGCAACGGCGCTTAGCGGAAGCCGAACAGGCCCTCACTGACGAGCGCCAACGCGCCGCCGAGCTGGGACGGCAGGCGGAGAATCTCAATCAACTGATCGCCAAGCTCGAACAGGGTCTGGGCACGGCCGCCCGTGCGGCGCGGGCTGCGGGGCGAACGAACGATGACGCAAAACCTTCAAGCGGCCGGCCTGATCTCGCGGCGCTCAAAGATCCGGGACGGCTGAGCCCTGCGGTGGCCTTTGCCTCGGCCAAAGGCATGCTGCCGCTGCCGGTCAACGGCGCTCGGATCAAGGAATTTGGCGCGGCGGATGGGCTTGGAGGCACCGAAAAGGGCATGTCCGTCGCCGCCCGCCCCAGCAGCCAAATCACGGCCCCGTGCGACGGATGGGTCGTTTATGCGGGCCCCTTCCGCAATTATGGCCAACTCTTGATCCTTAATGCCGGCGGCGGATATCATG
>VAZQ01000699.1 GCA_005883115.1 Alphaproteobacteria bacterium
ATGCGGCGAGCCATAACCGATGTGGCTGTCCAGAATGATGAAGGTCGGCCGATCCTTGGTCTCGTGAAACACGTCGAGCGCGTGCTCGATGCGATCGATGTCATTGGCGTCGCCCACGCGCAAAACATTCCAGCCATAACCGAGAAAGCGGGCCGCGATGTCCTCGGTAAAGGTGATGCGCGTATTGCCTTCGATGGTGATGTGATTGTTGTCATAAATCCAGCAGAGGTTATCGAGCGCGAGATGGCCGGCGAGCGATGCTGCTTCCGAACCCACGCCCTCCATCATGCAGCCGTCGCCGCACACCGCATAAATGTTGTAGTCGAAGATCTCGAAGCCGGGCCGATTGTAGCGGTTCGCGAGCCATGCTTCAGCGATCGCCATGCCAACGCTGGTGGCGACGCCTTGCCCGAGCGGCCCAGTTGTTGTCTCCACCCCCGAAACCAGATGGTACTCGGGGTGTCCCGGAGCCTTGCTCCCGAGATGGCGGAAGTGGCGAATATCGTCGAGCGAAACCGCGGGTTGGCCGAGCCGCTCGTAGTCGGTGTTCACGGCGCGGGTGCCGGTGAGGTGGAGCACCGACCACAACAGCATCGAAGCATGGCCGTTGGAGAGCACGAAGCGATCCCGGTTGGGCCAAATCGGATCCTGCGGATCGAAATGCATCACGCGATTCCACAGCGTGTAGACGAGCGGGGCCAGCGCCATCGGCGTGCCGGGATGCCCGGATTTGGCCTGCTGCACGGCGTCGATCGATAGCGTGCGAATGGTATTGATCGACATCTGATCCAGTTGCGCGTCGGTCATCGGTCCGGGCGACGTCAGCGGGCTGGCCATAGCACTCATTTTTACGCCTCCAATTTTTCGCTGCTGCCGAGCCGGGCGGCCGCTGCGCGATCGGCAAGCACCAGCGCGCGATCCTGGTCAATGCGCGAGCCGGGAATGGACCGGTCGCGGTTGCGCAGGTGCACGAGCGCCTGCGCCTTCTCGCCGCCAGTCACCAGCCACAGGATGAGCCGGGACCGATTGATGATGGGAAAGGTCAAAGTCATGCGGCGCCGGCCCTGATAGGGCCGGGTCACGGCGACATTCGCGTCGGCGACGTCGAGGACGGGATCTCCGGGCACCAGCGAGGCGGTATGGCCATCCGCTCCGAGGCCGAGATGAACGAGGTCGAGCACTGGCGGCGAGCCTGCCACCGCTTGCAGTGTACGGCCATATTGCTCGGCCGCGCGATCAAGATCCGCCGCTTCGACAGGCATTGGATGGACGTGATCGGGGGCGAGCGGCGCACGATCGAGCAGGCTGTCGCGGAGATGCGTGAGGTTGCGGTCGGGATCGCCTGCGGGGGCAACGCGCTCGTCGACCTGAAGCACGTGCACCTCACTCCAGGGAAGCGGCTCGCCAGCCAATGCGCGCAGCATCAGCCATGGCGTGTGGCCGCCGCTGACCGCCATGACGAAGCCTCCGCGCGATGCGCGCGCGGAATCCGCAATGACCGCCGCCGCCCTGCGGGCGACGCCCTCGTCATCGGGATAGACTTCGATTTTCACGACGCTCTCCGAATACGCGACTGGCCTCGATGCACGTCTCTGCGTTCAGGGCGCGCTTTTCTCCACGTGGCCGCCGAATTCGTAGCGCATGGCGGAGAGCAGCTTGTCGCCAAACTGCGCTTCCCCGCGTGAGCTGAAACGCTCGTAGAGCGCGGTCGATAGCACGGGCACGGGCACGGCCGCATCGATTGCGGCTTTGATCGTCCAGCGCCCCTCCCCGGAATCGGAAACCCTGCCGGCAAACGTCTCCAGCGCGGGATCCTTGGTCAACGCGGTTGCGGTGAGGTCGAGCAGCCACGACGCGATGACGCTGCCACGCCGCCAGACTTCCGCAATGTCGCGCAGGTTGAGATCGTAGCGATAGAGCTCCGGATTGCGCAGCGGCGTCGTCTCGGCGTCGACCGCATGCTGCTGCTCGCCGACATTGGCGTGGCGCAGAATGCTCATTCCCTCCGCGTAAGCGGCCATGATGCCGTACTCGATGCCATTGTGGACCATCTTGACGAAGTGCCCGGCGCCGTTTCCCCCGCAATGCAGGTAACCGAGCTCGGCGGTGCCGCCGATATTCTCGCGCCCGGGCGTGCGCGGGATGTTTCCCGCACCCGGGGCGAGCGTCTTGAAGATGGGATCGAGATGCCGCACGGCCGCCTCCGGTCCGCCGATCATCATGCAGTACCCGCGCTCCAGGCCCCACACGCCACCGCTCGTTCCGACATCCATGTAGTTGATCCCTTTCGGCGCGAGCTCCTGGGCGCGGCGGATGTCGTCGACATAGTACGAATTGCCGCCGTCGATGAGGATGTCGCCGGGTTCGAGATGGGGCACGACATCTTCGATGCTCTTGTCCACGACCGCGGCCGGAACCATCAGCCAGACCGCGCGCGGCTTATTTAGCTTGCGCACGAGGTCCGCAAGCGAGCTCGCGCCGACGGCCTTTTCTCGCGTCAAATCGGCGACCGCCTTGGGCGACACGTC
>VAZQ01000700.1 GCA_005883115.1 Alphaproteobacteria bacterium
CCCTGCCATCGCCGCCGCGAAGGCCGGGTTCAGCACCGCCACCGCCTATCGGATCGAAGCCGATCCGCGGCTGCCGTCGAAGAAGAAGAGCCCGCGTGGGCGCCGTCGTCCGGACCCGCTTGCCGGGGTGTGGGACAGCGAAATCGCGCCGATGCTGGAGGCCGCACCGGGCGTCCGCGCGGTGGCCATCTTCGAGGAGATTTGCCGTCGGCGTCCCGAGATTGGCGCGGGCGTGCGCCGCACCTTGGAGCGCCGCGTCGCCGGGTGGCGGGCGCTCAACGGTCCCAACCGCGATGTGATCTTCCGCCAAGAGCACCCGCCGGGGCGAATGGGCCTGTCCGACTTCACCGACATGGGTGGGCTCGGCATCACGATCGCGGGTGAGCCGTTCCATCACCGGCTCTACCACTTCCGGCTGGCGTTCTCGGGCTTCGAGCATACCCATGTCGTGCTCGGCGGCGAGAGCTTCGTGGCGCTGGCGGAAGGCCTGCAGAACGCGCTGTGGGCGCTGGGCGGGGTGCCGGAGCAACACCGCAGCGACAGTCTGTCGGCAGCGTTCTGCAACCTCGATCGTGAGGCCCAGGAGGACCTCACCCGGCGCTATGAGGAGCTGTGCGCCCATTACGGCATGACGCCGTCGCGCAACAATCGCGGTGTCGCCCACGAGAACGGCTCGATCGAGAGCGCCCATGGGCACCTCAAGAATGCGCTTCGCGATGAGCTCTTGCTGCGCGGCTCATGTGACTTCGCGGATCTCGCCGCCTATCGCCGCTTCATTGACGAGGTGGTCGGGCGGCGCAATGCCAGGAACCGCAAGCGCATCGAGATCGAGCGCCCTGCGCTCAAGCCACTCCCAGAGCGACGAACGACTGATTACGAGGAGGTGCGGGTTCAGGTCACGTCGAGCGGCGGCTTCATGTTGCGGCGCGTGTTCTACAGCGTTCCCTCGCGTCTGATCGGCCACCGCCTCAACGTTCACCTCTACGATGACAGGCTTGAGTGCTTCCTCGGGTCCACGCAGCTCCTGACCTTGCGGCGTGGTCATCCGCCGCAGGGCAGCGGCAAACACAGCCATGTCGTCGACTATCGGCACGTCATCCATGCGCTGCGCAAGAAGCCGATGGCGCTGCTCAATCTGGTCTATCGCGATCAACTGTTCCCGCGTCGCTCTTATGCCCGCGCATTCGAGGCGCTGCTGGCCAAGGAGAGCGAGAAGCAAGCCTGCCGCACCATGGTCGGCCTGCTTGCGCTCGCGCATGACCGTGCCTGTGAAGCCGATCTCGCGCATGCGATCGACGCCGATCTTGATGCCGGCAGTCTGCCTGATCTCGCTTGCCTGCGCGACCGCTTCAAGCCCGATCAGGCCGCGATCCCACACGTTGCGGTCGAGCTTGTGCCGCTCTCCGCCTACGACGAGCTGGCCGCTGTTCGTGCGCCGAACGCCGATCTCGTGATCGATGGAGGCGTCGCATGAAGACGACCAATCCTATCGACGCTGCGCGCGTCGAGCTGCTGTTGTCGGACCTGCGCCTGCCCGCTATCAAACTGATGTGGTCCAAGCTCGCCGAGCAATCTGACAAGGAAGGTTGGCCAGCCGCCCGCTTCCTGGCCGCTCTCGCCGAGCATGAGATCGCCGATCGCGGTCGCCGCCGCATCGAGCGTCACCTGGCCGAAGCACGACTGCCCGTCGGCAAAACGCTCGACAGCTTCGACTTCGAGGTGGTGCCGATGGTCAGCAAGGCGCAGGTGATGGCGCTCACCGCAGGCGATAGCTGGCTCGAGAAGGGCGCCAATCTCTTGTTGTTCGGTCCGCCCGGCGGAGGCAAGAGCCATCTTGCGGCCGCCATCGGCCTCGCACTCGTCGAGCACGGATGGCGCGTGCTGTTCATGCGAACCAGCGATCTCGTCCAACGCCTGCAGATCGCGCGCCGCGAGCTCGCGCTCGAAAGTGCACTCGCCAAGCTCGACAAGTATCATCTGCTGATCCTCGATGACATCGTCTACGTCAGCAAGGATCAGGCCGAAACGAGTGTGCTGTTCGAGCTGATCGGAAGCCGCTACGAGCGGCGCTCAATGCTGATCACCGCCAATCAGCCGTTCGGCGACTGGGGCAAGGTGTTTCCAGATCAAGCCATGACGCTGGCAGCCATCGACCGCCTCGTCCATCACTCGACCATCTTCGAGATGAATGTCGAGAGCTATCGCCGCCGCGCCGCACTCGACCGCAAGCGTGGTCCAGGGCGGCCGCCGACGCACGCGACAATCAAGGAAAAGGGCTGATTGACGCTCAGCAACAATCAAAAAACGGCGCACCAAGAAAAAATGCTTGCGAACCTCAGGACTCAACGCGATCATGACTTCGCTACCGGCCGCCG
>VAZQ01000702.1:0-1639 GCA_005883115.1 Alphaproteobacteria bacterium
AAGGGCATAGAGCAGGTCGAAGCCAATGGTCGGAACAACGAACAGGTCCATGGCGGCGTGCGTCCGCGAATCATAGCCGCCTGTTCGCGCCGGCATGTCGTCCAGGTCGGCCGCGCGCTGTCGCCGAGCGATGTCGCCTGTGCGAGCATTCACGTTTATCCGGCGCCGTTCGGCCGGGAGGGGCGCGAGAAACCACCGTTCCCAAGTGACCCACACTACGATGCGAAGGCCTGGGAGCAATGCGCGGCCCGAAAGAATCACGGCCGCGTACTATTTTGGAATGTCGCTGGGCCAGCTGAGCCTTAGTTTGTACGCGGCCTACGGTTTCGGCGAGACGCGAGTCGCTACGCTAGCCTTGCTTACTTTTACGGTGCTTTCGGGACGGCGCTCCTGCGGTGTTATTATGACCAAATTCTCGGGCCACGCCGTCACCTTCCGAAGTTCGCCAACGGTCTTTGCAGATACTCGGATGCCTCGGTCCACCTCGACCCGCATCTTATCTGGCAAGCCACCAAGAGCTATGTGGAGCGCGGCAACACTTTTGGGCTTATATCGCATGAGGGCTCTCCCTCGCGGCCCCGGTACCGGCTGCTAAGTGCCGAGCATAGCCTATAACTTCTCTACGCTGCCCGACGACGCCCCAAGATTCGCGGCTTGAGCGTGAAAAAAAGGGCCGCCGAGTATGGCGGCCCGTTTCCATTTTTGCTGTGGTCTCGATCAAGTAAGAAGGCTGGCAGCCGCGATCACAATTCCGGTGACGAACGCGGCGATGCAGGAAAACAGCAAAAGTTCATTGAGAAGTCTGGCCATTTCTAGCCTCCCCCTGTGCGGAAATTCCCCCTCTCCGCAGTCGTAGGGCACTCCCGCACCTTGGCTAAAAAGAGGCAGTACAAACGTCCTAAGCACGGTTCCCGACAGATGACCGATTTACGCCAAAAAATTGATGCCCCGTTTAGCAACCTGTCTGCAAGAGGAGGACCTCAGCGCACCAACTCGGCACTGAACGCGGCTTCCGTATTTCCGTCGAGAAGAATCGAGACCAGGGATTCCCATACCGATTTGAACCGGTCGGCCGACATTTCAATATTCAGGTTATGGACGCGGCTCTGCTAGATTTTGAAGTCTCGGCCGTTCGCGCCCGGCATGTTACGCTCCCCTGATTCAGACTGTTGAAGATTTCACAAAAGCCTTGCCGGACTGGAAGCCCGCGCAAGGGCGGAGCTTGCGGCTCAGCACGTCGAGCTGATCACGAAGAACAAGGATCTCCGCTTCGAGGCTGACTCTGGACCGAAACTGCCCGATGAGCGCGCCCCACAGCAGATTTAGAAGATCGATCATCGGACAGGAGCATCAGCCGGTTCGCCCCGGTTTTGCCAGCCGAATGAGGTTTGCGACGTGGACAACGGGCCATACGTGCTAGATTGGCTCTTTAACGCAGAGGAAGCCGTGGCATCGGCGCCGAGGCCATAAACGGTCTCGGTCGGAAACGCGACGAGCCCGCCCGCGGCAAGCGTGCGCGCCGCATGCTCCGCCACGGCGCCGGGCGTAGCCTCGATCGCGTCCAGCACTTGCGTCGCCGGCTGCGCGGTCATCGTTCTTCCCATGCTTGCGGCCGTTCGCCCACACGGGTTATAAGTCC
>VAZQ01000702.1:1755-3034 GCA_005883115.1 Alphaproteobacteria bacterium
TTTACAGTGCGAGCAAGCGGCAAGGGGATCGACGATTTAACAGCGCGATTTAGATACGAACCCGACAAGGTTCCCAAACTCAGAATGTTGTGGCGGTGAGCTCCAGCATAATTATCAGCGACCGATCCGCGCGGCAGCGGAGCAAGGGCGAGCAATTCGCAGCCGAATGGGCCGACAAACGAGAGCAGGTAATCTTTCCGGCATTCGAGCAAATCCGAGACATGTTGATGCCTCGAGGTTGGACTTGCAAGATTCGCACGGACCCACCAGAGGGTGCCGCTGTGCTCGAAATTTATAAGGGAGAAATGCGAACTGCCAGCGGCAGCATCAAGACGCCGGCGATCACCTTCACTCCCAATGCGCATTCTCAGGAAGTCGTCATCCACGCCGCAATGATGCACCACGGCAGGGGAGAAGGAAATGTTCCACTCCGGGAGATTACCGCAGACTTCGTTCAGGCCCAGGTTTTGAAGTTCTTTGAGCGATTAGTCCGCGAGGGCTGAGCGACCGATAGTTTGTGTGCGCATTCGGAATGCGCCCCGCGGCTATTGTTTCCAATTCTTCACGATGACGCGGGCGCCTTTGGCACAGCGTGACCTTATCGCGCGGGCGTGCGGCGATTGCGGCCTTCGTTATATGGCCAGTCTGTGTGTACCGAAAACCTCATCCGTATTGATTGCGTGACCGAATCGCCTAAACGTCAGCGGCGATGATCGCGCTGCTCTGGGCTGCAGACCTTCGCCACAGGCCTTATTCTTAGGCACGCCGACACCGTGCCACGAACTTTGCTTCGCGTTGCAGCGGGCCGCCAAGCCGCGGCTCAAACCCCCGCGTCCTCCACGCTGAATAATCGCCCCTGCCTATGTCGGCTCGGGGTCAACAGCGTCGGAAATCATCGGCGCGATCCAGCGGCCCGTGTCCGGACTGCCCAGAAAGCGGACGCAAATTCAAGTCGAGTGCCTGCCGCGATTCGCTGATATCGCGTCCCGAGACCAAGCGCATCCTAGGCCTCGCGTTCGAAATGACGTGCACCGCACTGCGTATTGGTGACTGCGACGATGGCGTCAAACAAGCAATCGCCGACAAGATCATCGATCTTGCAAAAGGCGGCGGACGCAATCCTGATGTCTTATGCGAACAAGCGTTGAAGGACATTCGCGGGCCGGAAGTATAGGCCGCCTCGAAAACTACGGTTACCCCCGCTGGCTGCTAGGGCTGCAATTGCGCCAAAATGTGATGGCCGTCACATCCTGAAGATTGGCGATGTGCGACGCTCTCA
>VAZQ01000703.1:0-1367 GCA_005883115.1 Alphaproteobacteria bacterium
CTACGTGCCCAGGCTGGAGTGGCTCGTACTCGAATTGAGCTCGGGGGCAATTGCACCAGATCGATGCCGATCTACGCTCCAAGCTCGCGACGGCGGGGGATGACAACGGGAGCTCATTGTTGTGCCTCCACTCCCTACCTCGCGACCCGGTCGATCAAATGCTCGGCCGCGAGTCATTGATCCGGACGACGATTACTACCAGTCTGCATCGGCCCGGCGACGAGTCCGAGTGGCTCTGCCTCCCGCTTTACGCCATTCCTCCTCCATTTGATTGGCAATATCAGCCATTGCCGCAAACGTCTTTCCCCAAGACTCTGCTCGCGACATAATCAACCGCGCGGTCGCGTCCCGCAGCTTCGGGTCCACCGGCCAAAACGGCCAAGGCCAGTAGCCTAATTCAGAACGCCGACTGCTGCCCTTCGACGCGGACTTGCGTTTTCGTTTCTTTGCCATCGAGATGCCCCCTAGCGGCTACTTTGGCGAGGCTTTGCCCCATTCCTCCGACAGCTTGCCTATTGCCCGACCTAGGGCGTTGAATGATTCGCTCCAAAATTCTCCTCGCGCCTCGGCCAACTTCTTGGCTGCGGTGAGTTGTTTCGACGACACTGGTATTAATGGCCAAAATGGCCAGAGCCAGTAGGTTTTTTGAGACCCATGGGTGCCTCTCGGCCTAGTCTTTCGCTTCTTTGCCATGGGACGCCCCTCCTGCATTGCTACTGAGGTCGGAACCGAACAGGGTGCCGAACTTCGTCACGCGCATTATACACCCAATTTTGCGGACTTGGCTCTATAAAAGAGCCGGCGAGGATGACCTCTGCATGATGCCGCCGAACTCACCAGGTTTCGGCAATCCCCCAATAGCGTTCGCGGCCGGCCCGGTCGTAATCCTTGTCCGACGCATCGGACGGCGCGTCGCCAAGTCCTCCGTTGATCAGGTCGAGGCGGTAGGCCCCAAGCTTTCGATCGTAGGTGAGGCGGGGCCAAGGGATAGACAGTTGTTTCTGCGGTACTTCGACAGATCCATGGGGGCTCAGAACTGCGTAGGCGACGATGCCAGTAACCTTGTCGATCATCACTCGCTCGATTGTGCCGATCGGGGTGCCGTCTGTGCTACGCACTGGCGTTCCTTCGACGCGATCGCTTGCGATCAAATTACGGGTTTCCCGAGACACTGGGTCCGTTTGCATCATTGCCTCCATAACATTATCGCGGGCTAATTATCGCGCTAGCTAGATCTGTGCGGTACTATTCCGCGCGAAGCCCGACTGTAAGCAGCAAAGCATCAGGAAAACGTGGAGCGATGATACTTGCCTTTGGTCAGGGCGAGTGTGAAGTACTTCACACAGTGGACAGGTGAACGAGCTGAA
>VAZQ01000703.1:1461-3089 GCA_005883115.1 Alphaproteobacteria bacterium
GAACACGGAGGACCCCATATGCTGAAGCTCACCGGCCACACCCGATACGCCTATTCGCTGATCGTCGAGCGCAAAGACTACAGTTGGCCGCTGACACCGCTGCGGACCGGGTCCATCCTGCCCGGCGCGAACGCGAAATGCTCGATATCGAGCGCGACATCGACTCGGCCACGGTCGCACCAATGCCGAGCTGCTGCGGCCGATGTGGGAGCACGACGAGGCGCGCGCGGACGCGCGCCGGCGACATCGCGAAGTATTACACGTCTTTGGTTTCAAGCCTGGGACGGCGTGATGGCTTCGCTTGGAGCAAGTTCGTCCTTATCGAGCCGCGTGTGCTGCCAGAGCCTGAGTGCGACTGGAAGTGGATCGATGTTGAGCTTCTGCCACCAAGCGGCCTCATCACCCGACCGATGCAGCTCGCGGTGATGGATCCGGCAAACTGGGACGGTAAACTCGTCGCTGACTCTGTTTCCAAGGGCACGCGGTTGGGCAAACGTGAGGTGGTGCGAATCCGAGGGCACTCGGCCACACACGAGGCACGGCTGCCGAGTCACGAACTTCCGGTGCTGCTTATCGCGCAGGCGAACTGTTTTTCCCAAAGCACGAGCTGCTGCCGAGGTTTTCTGGCGGGTATCTGTGGCCAGCGGGGCGGCCGATACCACGCCTTCGTTGGGGCCGGCGTTAAGCGGCTCTTCAGCGGTCACGCCATCGCTGATCGTCGAGAGTCTCGCCTTAAATTGCGCCTCGACAATTTGGGCATCTTCCGCTGTCAGGCTGTTCTTGGCAGGGAAATTCCGATGCGCCCAGGCGGCCGCCTCATCCGCCGAATTGATAGCCAACAGCTCAGCGACTAATCGCTCCCTCAGGATGGCCGATTGATCGGGCGCTAGAACCGGTCTAGCTGAAGCTGCCGGAAACTTGCCGCCATCGCGTCTCGGCCGCTTCGCTAGGCCACCGTGCCCATCCGATTGGGTCTGATAACCAGCTTGCGGCAGCTCCATGCCAGCCTTGGACGCGGTACCAAGATCCGGAGCGTCAAGATCATCTTCTCCGGCAATACCGACCAGCGTGAACAGGGCATAGCGCCGGGCATACGTGAGCGCTGCCCCCATTCGCTGCGCTGAAGCAATGTCGGTGATCTGGCACACCGGCCATTCCGATGAGATCCATTCGCCGGACGAGTGAGCAAGGACAGTCGTCAGGCGGAGAAGTCCGGCGTCTTTATCGATTGCAGTCACCTGGATGGTAGCGATCTCCTGCCGGCCGAGACTCTTGCGGACGATATCAAGACCACTTGATAACGGAGCATAGCGGAACGTGCGCTCTCCTTCGCGGGGGAAGGGGGAGCGGATAGTGGCAACGAGCGATTTCTCTGGATTGGCCAGCTCCGCCTGTGCTTTGGCAAGCGCCGCCGCAATGGTGCCGATTGACTCACTGGAGCTGTGCACGATCAACCTCCAAGCTGAGCACATCAAAGCTCACGGCCCCTGATTTTGAACGCTTGGCTCGAATCCCGTGACCGATGGCCTCCTTGGCGTCCTCCGGCATAAGGCCTTTTAGCTCCGCCTTGGCATTCTCGTGCTCGAGGTAGGCGTCTCTGGTCCGCCGAAACACGTTCGAGAATTCGG
>VAZQ01000065.1 GCA_005883115.1 Alphaproteobacteria bacterium
CGCCGAAGAAAACATTGTGGCTGCCAACCGACCGCACTTCGACGATGCGGCAGTCGAACGCGATCACGGCGGAGACCAGGACAGGACTGCCGGTCGAAAGCGTCAGCCAGTCTCCGGTTGTGAACCGATCCCCGCCAGCAACCCCGGTACGTCCAGCGAAAATGTCCGCGATCTCCGCGCCGTCGTGCCCCAGCGTGTTGACGCAGAATACGCCGTTCTCGACCACGATAGGATTGGTCTGGCTGCGCCTACTGAGACACATGAGAAGCATAGGAGGCGCGTCTGACACCGAGCAAACCGCGGTGGCGGTGGTGCCGGCCTTACCGGCGGGGCCGGCGGTGGTGATGACGTGAACGGCCGCGCCGAGTCGGCTCATCGCTTCCCGAAAAACCGCCGGCTCGACCGTGCGCATGGGCTCGGGTCCGACGGCGGTAAACGCGCCGTCCATCGCATCATCGGGCCGTTGGTCGGTCCAGGTCATGGAACTTATTCCGCGGCACGCTTGACCCCGGAGACCGCCGGATACGAGACATCGTCGGGGTCAAGCCAGGCGGGATTGCGCCAGCCGTTTTCGTCGTAGTCCGCAAGGCACTGCTCGGCCAACGCGACCATGCCATTGAGCGTGCCGCTGGTGCGCGCGCCCCACAGCGCCTGGAGGCGGATATCCTCGTGGTTGCCGGCGTAATTCATCTCGTAGAGCTCGTGCCGGCCGCCGAACTCCGTGCCAATCGCGTCCCACAAGAGCTTCATTACCTTGATGCGCTCCTTGTAATCGATGCCGTATGAGCCACGCACGTATTTGGCGAGGTATTTGTCGATTTCGGGATTTTTGAAATCCCGCGCCGAGGATGGAAGATAGATGAGCGCCGAGGCTATGATTTTCTCCACGATCTCCTTGACGCGGCCATAGGCGTCGCCCGCGAATACGCGATAGCTCGACCCCGATTGCACGTTGGGAAGCACGGCGTCCTCCACCCACGGCGTCGGATTTGCTGCCATTGCGTCGGTTAGCGCCCAGAACAGATTACGCCAGGCGATCACCTCGCCCAACATTACCTGATTGCCGCGGAACTCATCGGCACCCGTCGTGCGTAGCGCTTTGGCGATGATGCCGACCAAAAAGTCGAGCTTGACCGCAAGACGGGTGCAACCCTGGAACTGGTAGCCGGCAAGGAAGCCCGACTGCGGGAAAAACGTCTTGAGCTTTTCCAGATCGCGGTGCAGGAGCACGTCCTCCCACGGAATGAATGCGTTATCGAACACAAAAATCGCGTCATTCTCGTCGAACCGCGAGGACAGCGGATAGTCGAATGGCGTGCCCATCACGCTCGCCATCATCTCATATGAAGTACGGCAGATGAGCTTCACGCCGGGCGCGTTCATCGGCGCGATGAACATGACCGCAAGATCGGTATCGTGGGTGGGCACGGCCGCGTTCTGGCCGAGGAAGTTGTAATGCGTGAGGGCCGAAGAGGTCGCCACGACCTTGGCGCCGGAGACATAGATGCCGGCATCGGTCTCCTTTTGAATGGCGATGAACACGTCTTTGACCTGATCCGGCGCCTTGGCGCGATCGACCGGGGGATTGACGATGGCATGATTCATGAACAGCACGTGCTCCTGGGCACGGCGATACCAGGCACGCGCATTGGCCGAGAACCTGCCGTAGAAGCGGTGATTGGCCCCGAGCGTGTTCATCAACGAGGCCTTGTAGTCGGGCGAGCGCCCCATCCACCCGTAGGACATGCGCGCCCATTGGGCGATTGCGTCTCGCTGCGCGACGAGTTCCTCCCGCGAGCGGGCCGCACGGAAGAACTTATGGGTATACCCGCCCGAGCCAGTGTCGGTCGGCCAAGTCAGACCATCCTTCGTCTTGGCATCGTGCAGCGCGTCATAGAGCCGCGCGATGGAGCGCGCGGCGTTGCGGAACGCCGGATGTGTGGTCACGTCGTCGACGCGCTCGCCGTAGACATAGACGTCACGCCCATCGCGCAGGCTCGCGAGATATTCCGCGCCCGTGAATGGCCGTCCTTTGGCTGCAATGACGTCCTCGGACTTCATCGGCCTGTGTTCCTTGCGTACGCAGCGCCATGGCACCCGCGGAGGAAAGTGTCAATGCACGCGCCGCCAGCGGTCGGGCAATGGGGTGCCACTCCGGCATGCCGGCTCCGGCTCTCTCTTCCCACAGGGCCGAGCCATACCGCGGTGCCCGCCGTTGCTGGCCCTGCTGCCCCCTGCTAGAGCTTCAGCGGTTGCCGGATCGCAAGGGACGCCTCGGCGAGGCGCGCGGGCATGGAAGTCTTCGTCCAGCAGCTCATCAACGGCATTACGCTCGGTTCGATCTATGGCCTTATTGCCATCGGCTACACGATGGTTTTCGGAATCATCGGCATGGTGAACTTCGCACATGGCGATGTATTCATGGTCTCCGCCTTCATCGCGCTCATTACTCTCTTGCTTCTGACGACTTGGCTCGGCATCGGCTCGTTCGTGATCGCGCTGTTCGTCGTGCTCATCGTCGCCATGCTCTTCACCTCGCTCGTCAACTGGGCCATTGAACGCGTCGCCTACCGCCCACTGCGCGGCTCGTTTCGCCTGGCGCCGCTGATCTCGGCGATCGGCATGTCGATCTTCTTGTCCAATTTCGTCCAGGTCGCGCAGGGTCCGCGCGTCAAATCCATTCCTCCGTTCTTCAATGAGGTGATCGTGCTGACGCCGGAAGGCAGCGGCTACGAGGTGGCCATCTCCTACAAGCAGATCGTGGTCTGGCTGGTCACGGCGGCTCTGCTGCTGGTGTTCTGGTTTGTGGTGAGCAAGACGGCGCTGGGACGCGCGCAACGCGCGTGCGAGCAGGACCAGAAGATGGCGGCGCTGCTCGGCATTGATGTCGACCGCACCGTCTCGATCACATTCGTGATCGCCGCGGCACTCGCCGCAGTCGCCGGTACCATGTATCTCATGTATTACGGCGTCGTGAGCTTCGCCGACGGCTTCGTGCCAGGGGTGAAAGCCTTCACAGCGGCGGTGCTGGGAGGCATCGGCTCGCTGCCCGGCGCTGTCATCGGTGGCCTCTTGATCGGGCTGATCGAGACGATGTGGTCGGCGTATTTCTCGATCGACTATAAGGATGTCGCTGCCTTCTCCATTCTCGCCATTACCATGATCTTCCTGCCACAGGGCATTCTCGGCCGGCCGGACGTGGAGAAGGTGTGAGATGGAGGCGTTACCGTCCGCCTCCCGTGTCGATCTCGCTCGGGCGCTGCGCCAAACCGCGATCACCGCGCTCATCGCCTTCGGGCTGTTGCTGCCGCTGATCGGCTTTAACACCGTCCAGAACATTCGCAACGAGATCGTGCTCCAGGCCCGCTGGCCATTGCTGGCGGCGCTAGTTGCGATCATCGCAGCCGGACGTTTTGTGCATGCAATCTTCATCGCGCCCACTCTCGCGCGTCGGGCGCTGCGGCCACGGCGGGAGGACGCGGAGCGTGCGGCAACCCACGCACGGCGCGTGCGCTGGCTTACTCCGTTCACGCTCGGTTTCGCCCTGCTCTATCCCGCACTCGCGCTGTCTATCGTTGGAACTCAGGGCGCGGTGAAATGGATCGACAATTTCGGCGTGCAGATTCTGATCTATGTCATGCTCGGCTGGGGACTCAACATCGTGGTCGGGCTCGCCGGGCTGCTCGATCTCGGCTACGTCGCGTTTTACGCCGTTGGTGCTTATTCGTATGCGCTGTTGGCAAATACCTTTGGCCTGTCGTTCTGGATCCTGCTGCCCGTTGCTGGCTGTTTGGCCGCGTTCTGGGGCATCTTGCTCGGCTTTCCGGTTCTGCGCTTGCGTGGCGACTATCTCGCCATCGTCACCCTCGCGTTCGGCGAGATTATCCGTTTGATCCTGATCAACTGGGTGCCGGTGACCAACGGCTATGCCGGCATCAGCAGCATCCCGCGGCCGACATTTTTCGGTATTCCGTTCAATGCCTCCGACGAGGGCTTTGCTGCACGCTTCGGGCTCGAGTTCAGTCCCGTCTACCGCACGATCTTCCTCTACTATGTGATCCTGGCGCTCGCGTTGCTCACCGCCGCTATGACCGTGCGGTTGCGGCGGCTTCCGGTTGGGCGAGCATGGGAAGCCTTGCGAGAGGACGAGATTGCCTGCCGTTCGCTCGGCATTAACACGACCAACACCAAGCTCACCGCCTTCGCCATGGGGGCCATGTTCGCCGGCTTTGCCGGATCGTTCTTCGCGGCGCGGCAGGGATTCATTTCTCCCGAAAGCTTCACGTTCACGGAGTCGGCCGTGATCGTCGCGATCGTCGTGCTCGGCGGCATGGGCAGCCTGCTCGGGGTAGCGATTGCCGCCGTGATCATGATTGGCGGCACCGAGATCATGCGCGAGCTCGATTTCCTGAAGGCGATTTTCGGCAACAACTTCGATCCGACCCAGTACCGCATGCTGCTGTTCGGCTTCGCGATGGTGCTGATCATGGTGTGGAGACCGCGCGGGCTCATTTCCACGCGCGAACCTTCGACGCTGCTCAATGCCCCACGCGCTTCGATTCTGCGCGAGCAGAAATCGACGCAGCCTTCACTCGCGCGGGAGCGCCACGGATGAGCAGCTTCGCGGCCACGACCGGCGCGACCGTGGCCGCGCCGCCGTCGAACCTTGCCCCCGTGCTTCGCGTCGAACATCTCAGCATGCGCTTCGGCGGGCTCGTTGCCATCAACGATGTCTCCTTCAACGCCGGTCGCGGCGCTATTACCGCCCTGATCGGGCCAAACGGCGCCGGCAGGCAAGACCACCGTATTCAACTGCATCACCGGTTTTTACAAGCCGAGCGAGGGACGCATCGCCTTACAGTTCGGCGACCCCGGCGTGTGGGAGGAGCTGAGCGCTTTGACCGAGCGGGGCACGCGCAGCATCGGCCGCGGCGACGGCGTTCTGTTTCTGCTCGAGCGGATGCCGGACTATCTGGTCACGCAGCGGGCGCGCGTCGCTCGCACGTTCCAGAACATCCGGCTGTTCCAGGGCATGACGGTCTTGGAAAACCTTCTGGTCGCGCAGCACAATGCGCTGATGTGGGCCTCCGGATACACCGTGCTCGGGGCGCTCGGGCTTCGCTCTTATGCCCGCGCTGAACGCTCGGCCATCGAGAAGGCGCGCTACTGGTTGGAGCGGATTGCGTTGAGCGATCGTGCCGACCATCCGGCCGGCGAACTCCCCTACGGCGCACAGCGGCGTCTCGAGATCGCGCGTGCGATGTGCACGGACCCGGTGCTGCTTTGTCTGGACGAACCGGCCGCCGGTCTCAATGCGAGCGAAAGCGCAGAGCTCGGCCGCTATCTGTTTGAAATTCGCGACGAGCATGCGACGTCAATCCTCCTGATCGAGCACGACATGACCGTGGTGATGGAGATTTCCGACCACGTCATCGTGCTCGACCATGGGCAAAAGATCGCGGACGGCACCCCGAATAACGTTCGCAACGATCCCAAGGTGATTGCCGCCTATCTGGGCGTCGAGGAGGAGGAGGTCGCGGAGGGCGGAGTGAACGGCAACGCCCAAGGGCGCACATGACACCACCGCTTCTGAGCGTACGCGGAGTCAAAGCCTATTACGGCCATATCGCCGCTCTGCGCGGAGTAGATGTCGACGTGGTTGAGGGCGAGATCGTAGCGCTGATCGGCGCGAACGGCGCCGGCAAATCGACGCTGATGATGACCATTTTCGGCAACCCGCGTGCCCGCGAGGGGCGCATCGTCTTTGGCGGGCGCGACATCACGCAGCTGCCCACGCACGTGATCGCGCGGCTGAAGATCGCGCAAGCACCGGAAGGGCGCCGCATCTTCGTGCGGATGACAGTGATGGAGAACCTGCAGATGGGCGCCGCCGTCGCCGAAGCGGCGCATTTTCAATCGGACGTGGAGCGCGTGTTCGCGCTGTTTCCGCGCCTGAAAGAGCGTATGGACCAGCGCGGCGGCACGCTCTCAGGCGGCGAGCAACAGATGCTGGCGATCGCACGTGCGCTGATGGGCCATCCACGCCTTCTCCTCCTCGATGAACCGTCGCTTGGCTTGGCGCCGCTCGTGGCGCGGCAGATCTTCGACGCGATCAAGCGGCTTAACAGCGAGGAAAAGCTCACCGTGTTCCTGGTAGAGCAGAACGCATTCCACGCGCTAAAGCTCGCGCACCGCGGTTACGTCATGGTCAACGGCCGCATCACGCTGAGCGGTAGCGGACGCGAGCTTCTGGCGCGGCCCGAAGTCAAGGCGGCCTATCTCGAAGGCGGCAGGCACTGATGCAGTTCTCGATCCCGGAATTTCTCTCCGACGAGCACTCGCTCGGCATCTTTTTCCTGGTAAGCGTCGTCATGGGCGGCGGCGCCGCCTGGCTCGCCGGGCGGGCGATCGCCGCCACCTGGCGACCGTGGTGGCATCTCGCGCTCTACATGCTTCTTCTGAGCCTTGCCGTGCGCTTCCTTCACTCCGCCCTGTTCGAAGGCAAGTTCTTGTCGCTGCATTACTATCTCGTCGATTACGCGGTCTGTCTGGGCTTCGGCTTGGTCGGCTTTCACCTCACACGCGTCAACCACATGGTCACTCACTACAATTGGATCAACGAGCGCGCGGGCCTTTTTCGCTGGCGACGCCGCGACGATACGCCAGCGGCGGATACGCCAAAATCCGAGTGACATTTCCTCCGTTTGCGGCTTGAATCTTCCCATGAACGGCTCACGCGCAAGACGAAGGCGCGCCCTATCCGCGGCTGTCACTCAGAGGTGAACACAATGAAACCATGGCTCACGCTTGGCCTCGCCCTTGGCTTTGGCCTCGCTTTCGCGAACGGCGCTTCGGCGCAGGTCAAACTGGGCGTTGCCGGACCGATTACCGGCGGCAGCGCCGCCTTCGGCGCGCAGCTTAAGAATGGCGTCGAGCAAGCAGTCGAGGACATCAATGCCCAAGGCGGCATTCTCGGACAAAAAATCCAGGTGTTTCTCGGCGACGATCGCGCCGATCCGAAGGAAGGCGTTTCCGTTGCCAACAAATTCGTGGGTGACGGCGTGAAATTCGTCGTCGGTCACTTCAACTCCGGCGTCACCATTCCGGCCTCCGAGGTGTACCAGGAGAACGGCATGCTCGTGATCACGCCGGCGGCTACCAATCCAAAGGTGACCGAGCGCAACATGTGGAACATCTTCCGCACCTGCGGGCGCGACGATCAGCAGGGCGCCGTCGCAGCCGACTACATCCTCAAGAATTTCAAGGGCAAGAAAGTCGCTGTCGTGCACGACAAGACGACCTATGGCCAAGGTCTCGCCGAGGAGACGCGCAAGAACCTCAACGCCAAGGGTCTCAAGGAGGTGCTCTTTGAAGGCGTCAACAAGGACGACAAGGACTTCTCCGCACTCGTATCCAAGATCAAGGCGACCAATCCCGACCTCGTGTATTGGGGCGGGCTGCACGATACCGGCGGTTTGATCTTGCGGCAGCTGCGCGCGCAAGGCGTCAAGGCGCCGTTCATGGGAGCCGACGGCATCGCCGATGAGGAGTTCGCCGCAATCGCCGGCCCCGGCGCGGAAGGCACGCTAATGACCTTCGGGCCCGATGCGCGCAAGCGGCCTGAGGCCAAGGACATTGTGGCAAAATTCCGCGCTAAGCATTTCGAGCCGCAGGCCTACACCCTCTACAGCTATGCCGCCGTCCAAATCATCAAGCAGGCGGCGGAGGCGGCGAAGTCGCTCGATCCGAAGAAGGTCGCGGCGCAGATCAAATCGGGCATGAAGTTCACGACCGTGATCGGCGATTTGTCCTACGACAAGAAAGGCGATGTGACCCGCATCGACTATACAGTCTATGTCTGGAAGAAGGACCCGAGTGGCAAGGTCACCTACACCGAGATCGAGTGACGCGCTCGATCTTGCTCAAGCTGGAGCCCGCCTCGGATGAGGCGGGCTTTTTCTGTAGCACCTTATCCCGCGAAGCGTCGCGCAATGGGACAAGGTCCACACCAGGCCTGCCGCTTGCGCTGCTTCGAATTCAGAACACGCGTTGGCGAACTCAGCCGATGCTCTGCAGCGCCGGAAAGGTCTCGATCAACCAGCTGTTCAATTGCGTGAACACGCCGGCGAGAAAGGCGATGCCGGTGAGCACGAGCAGCCCCCCCATGACCCGCTCGACATGCGCGAGATGGGCGCGAAAGCGCGCGAGGAAGGCGGCAAACGGCTCGACGGCGAACGCGGCCACAATGAACGGTACCCCGAGCCCGAGCGAATAGACGGCGAGCAGGCCCGCGCCTTTGGCGACTGTCGCCTTGGACGCCGCGACCGCGAGAATTGCCGCGAGAATCGGCCCTATGCACGGCGTCCAGCCGAGCGCGAAGGCGAGACCCATCACGTAGGCGCCCCAAAGCCCAACCGGTTTTGGCACATCAAAACGCGCCTGCCGGTACAGCAGGCTGATCGGGGTGAGCCCCAAGAAATGCAATCCCATGACGATAATGACGATGCCGGCGATAATCGCGAGCTCGTTTGAATAAAAGCGCATCAGTGCGCCGATCACGCTGGCGCTCGCGCCAAGCGCGACGAAGACCGTGGAAAAGCCCAGCACGAAAAGGACCGCGGCGATCACCGTGTCGCGCTGCACCCGCGGCGGCGGCTCTGCCTCTGCCAAACGCTCGAGCGATGTGCCGGCGAGATAGACGAGATAGGGCGGCACCAGCGGCAGCACGCAGGGCGAGAGAAAGCTCACGAGACCGGCAAACAGCGCAGCAAGGATGGTAACGTCGGCGGCCGTGCGGCTAAATGCGGTGCAGTTGCCTCTCCGCGCAAGTCGCCAATTGCGCTCTCGCCCGGATGTGATGACGCGGTGATCTGGCCGGGGGCGGCGACAGCGGCTACGGTGACGCGGGGTAGCGAGGCGGCATGGCGCAAAAGAACCTCATCACCGACGTCGCGGGGGTTCTCGTCGGGAACGCCGACGACGCTCGGCTTGCCTCCGGCGTCAGCGCCATTATCTTCGCGCAGCCCGCGGTTGCCGCAGTCGACGTGCGCGGCGGCGCGCCCGCCACGCGCGACACCGACCTGCTCGAGCCGCATCGCACGGTCGAGCGCATCGATGCGGTGGTACTCTCCGGCGGCTCGGTCTTTGGCTTGGAAGCCGGCGCGGGCGTGCAGGCGTTCCTGCGCGAACGCGGGCGCGGCTTCGAGATCGGCGGCATTCGCGTGCCGCTCGTGTGCGGCGCGTCGATGTTCGACCTGCTCAACGGCGGCGACAAGAACTGGGGCCGCTTTCCGCTCTATCGCGATCTCGGCTACAGCGCCGCCGCGAAGGCGGGGGAGACATTCGCACTCGGCACCGCCGGTGGCGGCTTCGGCGCCACGACCGTCAACCTGCAGGGCGGGCTCGGCTCGGCCTCCGCGGTCACCCGTGACGGACACACGGTCGGCGCGTTGGTCGTCGTCAACGCCTGCGGCAGCGTCAATGTCGGCGCCGGGCCGCATTTCTGGGCAGCGCCATTCGAGATTGACGGCGAGTTCGGCGGGCTCGGCTTTCCGCCGCGCGTGCCGGCGGCGGCGCTCACGCCGATTGCCAAAGGCCGGCCGGGCGAGAACACGACCATCGCCATTGTCGCGACCGATGCGGCCTTGACCAAGGCACAGGCCAAAGAGCTCGCCGTCATCGCGCAAGACGGACTCACCCGCGCCATCTACCCGTCCCACACGACGCTCGATGGCGACACCGTGTTCGCAGCGGCGACGGGACGCAGGCCGCTCGCTGATGCAGTCAATGAGCTCACCGAGCTTGGCACGCTGGCCGCCAACACGCTGGCGCGGGCCGTCGCGCGCGGTGTGTTCGAGGCGAGATCGCGCCCGGGAGGGCTGCCGAGCTGGCGCGATCGCTTCGGCAAGTGATTTGGTCGCGTCATTGCGGCCGAGCCGCGATAGCGGCAAGAGCCAGAATCCACCACCGCCGCTGGCGACTGTGGATTCGGACTTCGCGGGCTTTGCCCGCGTTCCAAAACGGCGATTCGCAGCTATTTGCGCGGGGCGGTGATTAGACGATTTTGCCCGAAAATTGCGGGTTTTGGCGGTTCCGCCTCGAATTGGCCACTTAAGGTTGGGTTAAGGGATATGGGTCGAAACTTCGGTCCATTGCACGGGTTGGGCTTAAGAAGCCCCAAGTTGGAGGGTCGGACATGCGTCTGGCGACGATAGCATCCGCGCTGGCGATTCTGCTGTGCGTGGGGGTGTTTGGGGTGATTTTCTGGCAAAACAGGCCCATTCCGGCATCCGGGCCCGCTCAGGCGGCCCCGACCGAAGGGCGAGCGCCAACGACAGCGGTCACGGATATCGACAGTCCGGCCACGGGCTCAGCGCGCGCTGCGGACGCGCCCGCAGCCGTCGCCCAGGCGAGCGCCCCAATGCCAGCCGCCATGCCGACGAGCTCGTGCAGCAATCCCAACGCATTGGGCGTCTCGCGCGTGGTCGAAATCGACACTACCGGCGGCCCCGGCTTCGGCTTCGAGCACTTCAAGGCGCACGACTTCCTGCGCGAAGGCGAGGTGGTGCTCACCTTCGATGACGGCCCCTGGCCGAAGAACACCCCGGCCGTGCTCGCCGCGCTTGCCGCGCACTGCACCAAGGCGATCTTCTTCCCGATCGGCCTGCACGCCACCTATGAACCCAGCATTCTCAAGCAGGTTGCCGCCGCCGGGCACGCGGTCGGCTCGCATACTTGGTGCCACCAGGATTTGTCGAAGACGAAGGGTCACTGCCAGATCAATGGCAAGACCCAAACCGTCGAGTACAATCCCATCGACGAGATCGAAAAGGGCATCAGCGCGGTGCGTTGGGCGGCCGGCGCGCCGACCGCGCCCTATTTCCGCTTCCCGGCGCTGCGCCAGCCGCCGGAACTGATCGAGTACCTCGGCAAGCGCAACATCGGCATCTTCTCCGCCGACATGGACTCCTTCGACTTCAAGATGCGCAAGCCGGAGCAGGTCCGGCAATCGGTGATGGCCAAGCTGAAGAAGCACGGCAAAGGCATCGTGCTGATG
>VAZQ01000066.1 GCA_005883115.1 Alphaproteobacteria bacterium
TTCTCACCGGCTGCGACATTGTCGACGGCGCGTCCGCGGAACGGGCGCTGATGAAGGTTTCCTATTTCAACGACCGCGTGCAGGCATGGCTATTCAACCCCGATAAGCTCGCCCCGACATATCCCGACAGCGCAGTGACACGCCCATTTCCGTTCAACGCCTATTATTCCGAGGACGAGGCGCCAGAGGTGGACGGGCAGGATTACAAGCTCGAAATCGGCGGCATGGTCGACAACACGAAATCCTGGGCGCTTGAGGAGCTCTACGCGCTGCCGCAGGAGACCCAAATCACGCGACTGGTGTGCGTGGAAGGTTGGAGCGCGATTGGCAAATGGAGCGGCACGCCACTGCGCGAGTTCCTAAGGCGCGTAGGCGCCGATACGCGCGCGAAATATGTCTGGTTCCGCTGCGCTGAAGGCTATTCGACCTCGATCGACATGGCGACCGCATTGCATCCGCAGACGCAGATGACCTTCAGGTTCGACGGCGAAATCCTGCCGCGCAAGTACGGCTTTCCCATGAAGCTGCGTATGCCGACCAAGCTCGGCTTCAAAAATCCGAAGCACGTGATGGAGATTGCAGTCACCGACAAATATCTCGGCGGCTATTGGGAGGATCAGGGATATAACTGGTTCAGCGGCATTTGATCCTCCGAAAATTACTGTCTGCCCTGCGGAGGGACCTCGGTGATGAGCCGTGCGCCCCGCTGAAACGTGACGTAGTCCCATAGCCACGTGAACGCGACGATGAAGCGGTTCTTGACGCCGATCAGGAAATAGATGTGTGCGAAACTCCAGAATAGCCATCCGAGGAAGCCCGTGAGGCTCAGCGTGCCGAACTTAACTACTGCCGCGCGCCGGCCGATCGTCGCGAGCTCGCCCAGGTTGCGATAACGAAAGGCAGGCAAGGATTGCCCAGCCAGTCGGGCGGCGATGAGCGTGCCGACGTAACGGCCCATTTGCTTGGCCGCCGGCGCCACACCCGGAACCGCTTGCCCTTTTGCATCTTGGACTGCCGCGGCGTCACCGATCACGAATATCTCGGGATGCTCTGGGATTGAGAGATCAGGGAGGACCCGCACACGTCCGGCGTGATCGCGCTCGGCGTCGAGCCAGATGGCGGCCGGCGAGGCCACAACGCCCGCAGCCCAAATGACGGCGCCAGCGTCGATGCGATCATGGTCCAGCGCGACACCACGCCGATCGCAACCGGTCACGCGCGTGGAGGTCCTCACGTCCACGCCCATGCGGGTGAGGGCGCGCTCGGCATATCGGGAAAGATCCTCGGTCAAGGTCGGCAGCAGGCGCGGGCCTGCCTCGAGCAAAATGATGCGAGAACTGCGGGGATCGATCCTGCGAAAATCGTTGGCCAATGTCTGCCGCGCAACCTCAGCGATGGCCCCAGCCATTTCGACCCCGGTCGCTCCTCCGCCGACGATGACAAACGTGAGCAAACGTTGCCGTTCGGCTTCCTCGTGCGCGAGCTCGGCGTGCTCGAATGCCAGCAGAATCCTTCGACGAATGCGGGTCGCGTCCTCGATACCCTTGAGTCCGGGCGCGAACTGCGCCCATTCGTCGTGTCCGAAATAGGAGTGCGTCGCTCCGGTCGCAATCACGAGGTAGTCGTAGGAAATCGGGCCTGCAGCGGTTTGAACCAGCCGCCCGGCAAGATCGAGGCCGGTAACCTCCGCCATCAACACTGTTGCGTTGCGTTGCTGGCGCAACATGTGCCGGATGGGCCAAGCGATCTCGGCCGGCGACAACGCAGCGGTCGCCACCTGGTAGAGCAGCGGCTGAAAGCAATGGTGGTTTTGGCGGTCCAAGACGATCACGTCGACGGCAACACGGGCGAGCGCTTTCGCTGCTGTGAGGCCGCCGAAGCCGCCACCCACGATGACAACCTTTGGACGGTCAGATGACATGCGCTTTCCTCTCGGGTGAACCAGCTTGGCAAATCGGCCCTCGTCTTGCCAAGCTGGGCCAGTGGCTTTAGCAATCCGCAAAGAGATGTATTCAAGCGAGGCAGTGCGCGATGGCGAAGCTTCTTCTCCTCCCCGGCGATGGCATCGGCCCCGAGGTGATGGCCGAGGTGAAAAAGCTCATCGATTTCATGAACGCGCACGGCTTCGGCCATTTCGAGATCGAAGAAGATCTGGTGGGCGGTTCTTGCTACGAGGCGCATAAGGTTGCGATCACCGAGCCGACGATGCGCAAGGCGCACGCAGCCGACGCGGTGATCTTCGGCGCCGTTGGGGGACCGCAATGGGATAGCGTGGCGTACGACGTGCGGCCGGAGGCGGGCCTTCTGCGCCTGCGCAAGGAGCTCGGCTTGTTCGCCAATATTCGCCCCGCCATCTGCTATCCCGCGCTGGCGGAATCCTCGAGCCTTAAACGCGAGGTGGTGGATGGGCTCGACATCATCATCCTGCGTGAGTTGACCGGCGGCGTTTATTTCGGGGAGCCCAAGACCATCACGGACCTCGGCAACGGCCAAAAGCGCGCGATCGATACCCAAGTCTACGATACCTATGAGATCGAGCGCATCGGGCGGGTGGCTTTCGAGCTCGCGCGCAAGCGCCGCAACAAGGTCACCTCCATGGAGAAGCGCAACGTGATGAAGACCGGCGTACTCTGGCACGAGGTGGTCAAGGAGCTGCACGCCCGCGAGTTCAAGGATGTCACGCTCGAGCACCAGTTGGCCGATGCCGGCGGCATGCAACTCGTGCGCTGGCCCAAGCAGTTTGATGTGATCGTGACCGATAATCTCTTTGGGGACATGCTATCCGACATCGCCGCCATGCTCACAGGCTCGCTGGGCATGCTACCGTCAGCGTCGCTCGGCGAAGTCGACACCAAAACGAAGAAGCGCAAGGCGATGTATGAACCCGTGCACGGCTCCGCGCCCGACATCGCCGGCAAGGGCATCGCCAATCCGATCGCGATGCTTGCCTCGTTCGGCATGGCGCTGCGCTACTCGCTCAACATGGGCAAGGAGGCCGACCAGATCGATGCGGCCATCTCCGCCGCCCTCGCGCAAGGCCTGCGCACCGCCGACATTAAATCGGCGGGCGCCACCGTCGTGACCACATCCCAAATGGGCGACGCCATCGTCGGCGAGATGAAAAAGCTCGCGGCCTGATGCCGCCAACTCGCTATCCGGCTTACGCACTGAAGCTCGTCAATGAAAGTGGCCGAGAGTCGGACAATGCTTGAGGCGTCTCGAGTCAATTTGATTATTGCCACCCTGCTCGGGATCGCGCTCGGCACCAGCGCTTATGGCGAAACCTATCCCCACCGCCCGGTTCGCCTGATCGTTCCCTTTGCCGCGGGCGGTCTCAATGACGTGGTGGCGCGGCTCATCGCGCCTTATCTGGAGAGATCGCTGGGCCAGCCGTTCATCGTCGACAATCGGCCGGCCGCAAGCGGGATCGTCGGAACGGATGCCACGGCAAAGGCGACACCGGACGGACACACGTTACTGATGGTCGCCTCGAGTTTCGCCGTTGTCCCGGCGACCCACCCGAAGCTGCCCTACGATGCGGAGCGCGACCTCGCGCCGATTGGAATGGTTGCGAAGAATTCGCTGTTGTTTGTGGTCAATCCAAAGGTGCCGGCCAACTCGCTCGCGCAATTCGTGGCTCTCGCCAAGGCCAATCCTGGCCAGCTCAATTACGCCTCGCCGGGCGCAGCCACACAAACGCATCTCGTGGTCGAACTTCTTAGCCAGAAGGCGGGCATCAAGCTCCAGCATATCCCGTATCGCGGGGGCGCGCCCGCCATGATGGCGGTGGTCGCGGGCGATACGCAATTCACCGCGATCTCGACGCTGATTTCGCTGCCGCAGATCCGCTCCGGCGCGGCGCGCGCGCTCGCGAGCGGAAGCCTCAGCCGCGACGCGCAGCTGCCCGATCTGCCCACGGTCGCGGAACAAGGCTTCCCCGGATTCGAGGCGATCCAGTGGATCGGATTGCTGACCACCGCCGGCACGCCGAAGGACATCATCGAGCGTATCAATGCGGAGCTCAACCGCGCGTTAGGCGACCCCGACATGATTGCCAAACTTGCTCACCAGGGCCTCTCGCCGGCAGGCGGTACGCCAACGCAGTTTCAGCAGACGATTGCCACCGATCTTAAGAATTGGACCGAGATCGCACGTGCCGCGAATATCACGGCAGAATGACGCGCCGCGCCGGTCGATGCCGCAGCGCCGCCAGGAAGCGCGCCGAATTACCAACCAAACGGATTGTAGCGGCTGGGAAGATCGAACGGCCCAGGTAGCGGCGAGCGATGCCAGCCCACGCGCCCGCCCGTGTTTTGCACGACGCTCAAAGGCGTCGAATATGTGCCCACAGGGAAGGCGTAGTCGGTGAATTTGCGGTCGCCCGGCAGAACTTCGGTCCCGGCATCGAGGAATGAACGCGGCACAACCGTGACGCGCGCGCGCGGACGATTGATCGGAGGATCCGGCTGCGTGGTGTAGACGACTGGCTTTTTCTTGGGCGCTGCCTCGGCCAGCGGCACGGCAAGCATCGCCAGCGCAATAATTGCCAGGCACAGCCCAACGGCACGCGTTTTGACGTCCATGGCGCCCTCGTCCGATTCCGTCGAAACGCTACCCTAGCTTTGTTTCGACTTCCGTAACAGCGGCCGGAGCGGGGCTCACCCATTCCGTCGCCAGGTGTGTCAAAAATCCCTCTATCGATCCGCCGGGGAAGTCGCATAGGATCCGGCGCGGCACACAGTTATAACGTTAATCCAGCCGCTTACGAAAACACCAGCAGGGGGAGGACGCCATGCTGACACGCCGGCATCTCATCACCGCGGTCGCCGGATCGGTGGTCGGCGGCTCGGACCTCGCGCTCAAGTCGCTCACGGCGGCGGCCGCCTCGATTAATCGGCCGTCCGCTCTGCCGGAAGGGACGCGCAGCAACACGATTCTCGATGCGCTGCCGGGCAAGAAGCCCCTGCTCAAGCTCAGCTATCGGCCTCCCAACTACGAAACCCCGATCGAATATTTTCGCACCGCCATCACCCCGACTGACGCGTTTTTCGTCCGCTATCACCACTCCCTTATTCCGGAGGTGGATAGGAGAACCTGGAAAGTCGCCGTCGGCGGCGAAGGTGCTAACGGCGAGGCCGCCTTTACCCTCGACGATCTCAAACGCCTCCCGACCGCCGAACTGGTCGCGGTCAATCTGTGCTCGGGCAATCGGCGCGGATTGTTCCAGCCGCACGTTCCGGGCGTCGAATGGGGCTATGGGGCCATGGGTTGTGCGCGCTGGAAAGGCGCGCGGCTGAAAGATCTCCTCGACAAGGTTGGCCTCAAGAAAGAGGCGATCGANNNGCCGATTCCGGCGTCACCGACAAGACCCCGGATTGCATCAAGAGCATCCCGACGTGGAAGGCGATCGAGGAGACGACACTCATCGCCTATGAAATGAACGGCGCACCGCTGCCGCACCTGCACGGCTTTCCCGCGCGTCTGATCTTACCGGGCTGGACCGGCACTTATTGGATGAAGCACGTCACATCGATCAAGGCGGTAACCAAGCCGGAAGCCGGATTCTGGATGAAGGCCGCCTATCGCATCCCGCTCGGCAGGTTTCCGCTGGTCGCGCGCTTCACCTCCCAAGAAACGGCAGTCAATACGCCAATCACCGAGATCGTGGTGAACTCGTTGATCACCAATCCCATAGACGGCGCAAATATGAGGATGGGACCGATTAGCGTCGGGGGCATCGCCTGGGACGGTGGCTACGGCATCAACACGGTCGAAGTATCGAGCGACGGCGGCAGGACGTGGACCGCCGCGACGCTGGGCGAGGATCTCGGCCGCTTCGCTTTCCGCACCTTCAGCTACACGCTCTCGCCCAAAGCACGCGGCAAGCAAACGGTAATGGCGCGTGCCACCAACAAGATCGGCCAAACCCAGACGAGCGAACTGATCCACAATCCGGCCGGCTATCACCACAACGTCGTGCACAGCGTCACGTTCAACGTGGCTTGAGGGAGCTCGCCATGCGCGCTTTGATCATCCTTATGGCCGCTTGTGCCGTGCCACTTGTGGCCACTGCCCAGGAGAAACCCGTAGAGCTGAAGAAGGGGCCTGGCCTCGATACGGTCGAAGCCAATTGCTCCGGGTGCCACAGCCTCGATTACATCGTGATGAACTCGCCATTTCCCAATGCGGCCTTGTGGGACGCCGAGGTCACGAAGATGATCAAGGCATTCGGGGCCCCGATCAGCGACGCCGATGCCAAGATCATCGCGGATTACCTGAAGCAGAACTACGGTAGCTGAGCCGCCGTCCTCCCACCTCAGTCGCCATCGAATCGGCGTTGTCAGCCCCCATATTCTCGCCTAGAAGCTTGGCGCCGCCGGCGTCGCGCAGGCGCAGGTAGTGAATTTTCGGAGTTCACAATGGGTTACAGGGTCGCGGTCGTCGGAGCCACCGGGAATGTCGGCCGCGAAATGCTTTCCATCCTCGCCGAGCGCTCATTTCCCGCCGACGAGGTAGTCGCGCTCGCTTCCCGCCGCAGCCAGGGCAGCGAGGTCAGCTTCGGCGACAAGACGCTCAAGGCCAAGGCGCTCGAGCATCACGATTTCTCCGATGTCGATATTTGCTTGATGTCGGCCGGCGCGGCGATATCGAAGGAATGGTCGCCGAAGATCGCAGCGGCCGGGGCCGTCGTGATCGACAATTCCTCATGCTGGCGCTACGACGCCGACGTCCCGCTGATCGTGCCCGAGGTCAATGCCGACGCAGTCGGCGGATTCCGCAAGAGGGGCATTATCGCTAACCCGAACTGCTCGACCGCGCAGCTCGTGCTAGTGCTCAAGCCGTTGCACGAGAAGGCCCACATCAGGCGCGTTGTGGTGGCGACCTACCA
>VAZQ01000067.1 GCA_005883115.1 Alphaproteobacteria bacterium
GATAAGATCGACGGCAAGGCAGGCATGCTCACGCGCTCGGCGCTTGGCGCTTATCAGAAGGCGAATCGGCTCAAGGTGGACTGCTGGCCCACTGCGGCGGTGCTCGATGACATGCAGAAGCGAGCGGCGAGGAACTGACTCGCAATGCGGCTGATTGCTTCGGCATCACACCCTCTGCCGTGATCCCCGGGCATAGACGACCGGTGTCCCGGATCCGCAGCCGCGATTGGGCCAAACGAAAAACCCGGCGGGTGAGACCCGCCGGGTTTGATCGTGAAAGCATTCTTTCTGTGCGAAGCGCTTACCCACAGACGGCGATCGGTCGGCCACGCCATCCGACGACGTTCCCATAGACGTCATAGACGGGCTGGCGCGTCCAATAGCATCTCGGTCCGGGCAGCGGCGCCCCATAGGCCGAGTACACCACATAGCCAGGTGGAGGTGCAGCAATGTATGCCGGTGCAGGTGCGACGTAAGCTGGTGCCGGCGCGGAATTCGCGATTGCGTTGCCGACGATGGCGCCGGCAACGAAACCACCAACCGCGCCAGCGGCGACCCCACACCCAAAGCAGCGAGCATCGGCAGGCGTGGGCGCGACGGCGATTGCCGTCGCGACAGTCGCAGCCGCAGCTAATGCAGCAAATGTCTTCTTCATCAGCGTCTCCTTTCGGCGGGTGCCGAGCATTTGAGCGCCGGCGGTCGCCGAGCGCAGTTCCGAGGTGTTGCGATTGTCCGAATACCCCCGACTGACCCATCCCCGTGTTCAGCCGTTCCCAGATCATGCCGGTTAATTTGTCGGAATTTGGTCAGTCCCGGGGACGGGGCGACAAAGCTTTGAAGCGAAAAAAAGGCCGGCGCTCTGCGAGGGCGGAGCGCCGGGTCAGGCTGCCGATCCGCCCGATCGGGCGGGAGCCGTTCAGCACACGCGATAGCGGTATCCGTACCGGTAGCGCCAGCAGCTGAAATAGGGCCCTGGCGCAGCGGCATAGCCGTAATAGGCTGGCCCGTAGCTATAGCTGTACGCGGGATAGTAGCCGTAGGGGGAATAGGAGTACGCCGGGTAATATCCGCCGTAATACCCGTAGGAATACGGCCTTGCCAGGGCGCCGCCGATGATGGCTCCGGCTGCAAACGCGCCGAGGGCCGGGCCCCACCAGCCCCAGCGGGCATCTGCCGCGGTCGGCGTCGCCACGGTGGCTAGAGCCATTGTTCCCGCCGCAGTGAGAGCGGTGAGAGTCTTCTTCATGGTGTCACCTCTCTGTGAGCTCGAAGGGTGAGGGTGAAACGTCGTTGACCCAACTGTTCCACCCCGACGCTGAACGCGGGCTGAACGATCCGCTACAGGCGTCTGAAAGGACGACTTGCCCCGTGCCTTCGCTGCGCTGCACATGTTTTTGCGCAAGGTCTGATGGAAGGCGCTGAGTTCGCGTCGCGCGGACGGCGGGTGTGCCCAACAGACGGCGACGAGCTTATCCGGCGGCCAACAGGGGCTCGTGCCTGGCGCGGTCGAGTCGGGACAAATGCGCTGGCTTGCTGCGAAAGGCCTCGGGCAGCGGGGATCAAAGCATAACGCCGAGCAGGGACGAGAGCCTTGGGGAGGGCGCGCCCGTGTGGCCTCAAAAGGCGAAGGCGTTGAGGACGAGGGTGCATGTGAATAGGGCACCCAAGATCAGTCCAAACAGCTGTGTAATCCGACGCTCGCTCATCTCCAGCCTCCCACTTTTAACCTTAGTCGCGCGAGCGATGCTTGCGGTTCAATCGCACCGCGGCCAAGGCTTGGGAGTGCCAGGCAAGCCAAGTCGACGTCGTCACGTCGTCGCTCCAGCGCGTGCCTCCCTCGCGCGCGGGCGGTCCATAGGCGCGACGCACGAACCTGTTGCCGGCGAAAACCGGGGTGAGCCGCGTCGGATCGGGATTGGCGTAGTCGCGGTCCGTGAACAAGATGTAGAGGTAATCGTAGTCAGTGGTCCAGCGCGACCAATAGGGCGGGTCGTCATCCCAGTCCGTCGGTTCCATATGCGAGAGGAGCTGCCGGATCGAAGGCGGCGTTCCGTCCTCCGTATCCACGCGGTCGCGGTAATCGCGGCGCACATGCATCACCTGCTTGCCGAGGACGGTGAACGCCGTCGTGACCAGGGCGGAGCGCTCGATGATGGCCAGGCAGGCGGCGTGCGTGAGCCAAAGATCGCGTGCGTTGTCCCCGTTGTCGGGATCGGCGTAAGCGACCAACACTTTCGAGCCACGATCGATATGTCGCACCGAATCGCGGAACGAGGCGGTTCCTCGCGAAATCTCCCGCCACACGCCTTGCACCTCAAACGCGCGCACGGCCAACAGTAGAACCAAGACAGTGGCAAAGCCCCGGCGCACGAATTCGTCGCGCAGGTCGAGATGGGCGCAGGCAATGATCATGAACGCCAGCGCAATCGGCAGGCGCTGGTCCGCCATGTACGTGTCGAAGAGCACGCGTGGCAGCGCCAAATAGGTGATGCCGCCGACCGCCAGGAGCATCCAGCCGAAGGGATGGAATTGCAGCGCCCGGTGGCGGGCGGCAAAGACGGCAGCGATTGCAACGATCGTTGCCAGGAAGAACGTTGCCGAACGGGAATAGACCTCGATGACGAATAGGAGGCCGTTGACTTTGCCGCTGAGCTCCCACGTGAAATCCCAGCGCAGGGTCCAAGTCGGGCTCATCAGCAACAACGGCACCACCGGGAGGAAGGGGAGCCCGCTCACGATGAAATCCAGCCAAGGGGGCAAGCCGGGCTTGGCTGCTCCATCCACCGCCAGCGGCCCGCGCCATCGCAGCCCCAAGAGCCGCTGTAGCTCGAATGCGAGCAGCCCCAGTCCATACACGCCGACGGCGAAGAGGTGGCAGAAGAACAACGCCAGCACGAACAGCGTCGACACGGCCAGACGCAGCGCTACCGCGCGCTCGCGCAGTGCAACCCAGCTCGTGAGCGCCCACAGTGCGAGCCCGATCCCGAACAAATAGTTCATCGTGCCCACGAGGAAGACGTTGTTGTAGAGCAGCGGGAAGGCGATCAGCGGCAGCACCGACCAATGGCGATAGAGCTGCCGGTTGAGCGCGAGGGTGCCGGAGAGGATCAGCACGAAGGTCATGATGGTGTAGGCCTGTCCGGCCAGATAGACGTTCATGACCCGCTGCAGGATCGGAACGATCAGATCCATCATCAGGTTCGGAATGACTTGCCATTCGATTTGGTAAAACAGCGCGAGATTGGGATCGCTGCCGATCGTGGCGATCACATGCATGCGCGCGAGGTGATTGATGTAGTCGGACAGCGGCGGCCAGGGATAAAGCAGGATCGGGATTGAGGCGATGGCGGCCAGCGCAATGAATAGGATGGCGATCTGGCCGGCGCGGAAGCGCACCGCCGGCTGAGACGTCGGCTCGGAATCGCTGAGAATGCGGGCTTGAGCTGCCGCTGGCGCCGATGGGCTCGACCGCTTGGCTGCGCGTAGTCCGAGAAATTGACCGACATCAACCATTTCGGACTATGCGCTCAGGCGCTGCTCACCAAAGCGATACGGGAGACCGAAAGATCCGTGCAGAGAACACGCCACCGGTCGGTGCGTGTTCGACAACCCTGCCGACGTATCACGTCGATTTCGCAAAGTCCACCGTCAGCAAACCGACACTGGCGTAAGGCCGCCCGATGTCGCAAATTCATCAGCGGCGAGACCGAAAAAAGAGCTAATGTACAGCGCGCCCCCGGTGGCGCTATTCGAAGGCCCTCGATGAATTTTCCGCGTCGCCAATTTCTGTATCTCCCCGCCGCCGCTGCCGCCGTGCTTCTCCCGCGCATCGCCCCGGCACAAAGTTATCCTGCCCGGCCGGTGCGTGTGATCGTGCCGTTCGCGCCCGCCGGTCCGACCGACGTATTCGCTCGCCTGATGGCGCAGAAGCTCTCCGAGCAGTTGGGGGCGCAGTTTTATGTCGAGAATATCGCCGGCGCGGGCGGAAATATTGGGGCGGGTCGCGCCGCGCAGTCGGCACCCGACGGCTACACCATTCTCGTCAATGGCGCGAACCACGTCGTTAATCCCGCGCTGTACCAGCACGTCCCCTATGACCCCACCGCGGACTTCGATCCGGTCACGATCGCGGTGAGCGCGCCTGCGGTGCTCACGGTCAATCCGGCGCTGCCGGTGCAGACCGTCGGCGAGCTGGTCGCGCTCCTCAAGGCCAATCCTGGTAAATACAGTTTCGCGTCGCCAGGCACCGGCACACCACCCCATCTCGTGGGCGAACTGTTCCGCATCTCACTCGGTCTCGATCTGGTGCACGTCCCCTTCAACGGCGGCGGCCCGGCGATCGGCTCGGCGCTTGCGGGACATACGCCGATTTCTTTCGGCTCGGTGCCGCCGGCGGTGTCGCTGGTCAAAGACGGCAAGTTGCGGGCGTTGGCCGTTTCGAGCAAGAGCCGCTCGCCGGCGCTGCCCGATACGCCCAGCATGACCGAAGCCGGTTATCCCGAGGTGGTAGGAGAATCGTGGTTCGCCGCCGTCGTGCCGACCGGAACGCCCAAGGAAATCATCACGCTCCTTCAGCGCGAGATCGCGCGCGCCATCACCGTGCCGGACGTGCGCGAACGATTGGCAGCGCTGGGTTACGAGCCGGTCGCCAGCACTCCCGAAGAGTGCGCGGCCCGCTTCCGGGTGGAAACCGCAAAATGGGGAAGGGTCATCGGCGAGGCGGGCATCAAGGCGCAATGATGTGGCGTTGAGACTCGGGAAAGTCTCACTGGCGCAGCAGGCGCAACAGCTGCAGAAACGAGATCATCGCGCCTGCGAGCGCGGCGAGAATCGCAACCGCTTTGATCACCCAGTTTCGCTCGAGCGCCGCGATTCGCCGCTGCGCGCGTTCCTTGAATGTCGCCGTTCCCGGTAGCGCGCCTCTAAACGGGGGATCGCCGAGGAACGAGGCAACCGCATCGAAGAAAATCCGCGTGGCGGGCTCGTCCGCGAGAAAAACATGATTGCGGCTGTCCAAAGGGATGAATTTGGCGCCTGAAATTCCGGCCGCGATTTCCTGCCCGAGCACGAACGGCACGCGCACGTCGCCCGTGCAGTGCGTGACCAATGTCGGGGCCTTCACCTGCGGCAGAAGGTCGGCGACATTGATGGTGGAAAGCTCGATCACGAATCTCTCCATCATCTCCGGCGTTGCGGAGACGCGCTCCAAATCGTTGAACCAGCGCGACTGCTCGGCTGTCCCTCCCGGGATGAATTGCGAGGTGAACCACTGCCGATAGGCATCGTGCTCGCTCCCTCATCCCTCGCGGATCAGGGCTCGGTTGAGCGCGACGAACTGTCGCTGTTTGTCGGGATTGCCGCGATGGAGGAAACCGCGCGCGTAAGCACCGTGAATGATCAAATGCGACACGCGCTCGGGATGACGGGCAGCATACTTTATCGATATTGCGCCGCCTTGCGATACGCCCAGCAGGACGAAGCGCTCGAGCGAAAGGCTGTCGACGACGCATGCGAGGTCATCGACCCATCGGTCGAGCGAGATTTCGACTCCATCCCGCTGGGACAAGCCGGTGCCACGCCCGTCGTAACGAACCAGCGTGTGCCGCGTGGCCATCCCAAGAAGGAGGTGCCGCCACACTGGGCTATTGAGTTCGTACTCCAAGTGCGTGAGCCAGTGTGACGCCCGCACAACCGGCGTGCCTTTCCCCATCACCGCATAAGCGATGCGCACGCCATCGGGCGAGGTCGCGTATCGAATGGGCTGATCCATGGCTGCTTGGCCACGCATTCGAAAGGTCAATACTCGCTAGCAAGCCTGGATCCGGGAAACCACCTCAACCAATTCTCAATATAAAGCTGTAATACTAATGTTGCATTGCAATAACATCTGCTGCAGTGCATTTGTCCCATCGTGATCCTCAACCGGCCGGTAAAGGCGCCATTCGGGGAGGAAGCTATGAAGAACCACTGCGCCTACTGCCACGGCAAGTTCGGGCTAGTGCGGCACCGTCGAGCGTTCAAGAGTTTTTGTTCGCAAAAGTGTGTTGAACAGTACAAGGCCTGGCTGCGTGCCGAAGTCGGCAAGCGCAAGGGTTGGTCGGATTGCATTTGGTCGGCGAGCTTGAGCGTCGTTCCGTACGCCGGTGAGAGATCCGCTTAGCGCGGTTTCGTTCTTCCGATGTCGGCTCGTTGCGGCAATCGGCAGGTTTCTGGCGGCACTACGAACAAGATTTCAGTCCCAAAATTCCTGCGGATATGACGGGTTCGCCTCGAAGCTGCAATGCACGCTTAAACGCGTGGCCCCGGGAATGATCCGGAGCCACGCGCGCTTTTTGTTTATGTTTCTGGCTTAACCAGCGTTACCGACAGACACGGTGTGCCCTGACGATCACGCGGCCATCGTTGGTATGGATTCGCTCCCTCACCATCGGACAGTCGGCGCCGAAGGCATAATATTCGCTACCACGCCAACCGTAATCATACCGCGGCCCGACGCCAAACCCGAACGGGCCAACCTGAACGCCTGCACCATAAGGATCCACGCCTCCATAAATCTGGGCCGAGGCGGGAACCGTCCCGATGAGCAACGCGCCGGTGGCCAAAGCCAAGAGCAGGTTCCTCATGACATACTCCTCTTGTTACTCCGCTGGGCCAACGCTTCAGCTGAGCAGACGTTGCGCCCGCAGAAAAATTTCTAAGCTCCTGGAACCAGGGCGTTTTTTCGTCTGTGCGCCATCGTTCCCGGCGGAATCGAGCGCACTGCGGCAGCCCTGAAGAGCGAGATGAGCGAAAGCGATCGCGGCGCGCATGGGCAGGCATGAGTGCCCGCGCGAACACATGAGGGCCCCGCATGCGCTCGTTATAGTTTTTTTACCGCGTTCACTGGTGCCGCAGACGCAGGCCGCTGCATGCGTCAACCGCTTGTCTTTGTCGCTCGTCCGACCGCTACATCGAGGATGCAAGAACAAAAGCAGGACTCCAAGCGCCGCGGAAAAATTGTTAGCTAGGCGAGGTCGTTGTTTTCCGGGGAGTGTAACCGTGGCGCCGCGTGCATATTGGAAGGGTTATCTCAAGCTCTCGCTCGTCTCGTGTCCCATTGCGCTTAGTCCCGCGGCTTCTTCGTCCGAGCGCATCTCGTTTCGGCAAATCAACAAAAAGACCGGCAATCGGCTGCGCCAGCAGCTCGTCGATGAAGAGACGCGCGAGCCGGTCGAGGCCGAAAACAAGGGCAGAGGCTACGAGATCGACAAAGGTGTCTATATCGAGGTCGATGATGACGAGCTCGAAGCCATCCAGGTGGAGAGCAGGCATACCATCGACATCGACAGCTTCGTCCCCGCGACGCAGATCGACAAGCGTTTTTACGACAGCCCCTATTACATCGCCCCGACCGACAGCGTGGGGCAGGAAGCGTTCGGGGTCATCCGCGAGGCCATGCGCGGCAAGGGCATGGTCGCGCTCGGCCGCATCGTGCTCGCCAAGCGCGAGCGGGTCATCGCCGTGGAGCCGCACGGCAAGGGCATGCTGGGAACGACGCTGCGCTACGGCTACGAGGTGCGCAAGCCTGAGGAAATTTTCAGCGACATCGCGGACGTGAAGGTGCCCGGCGAGATGTTGAAGCTCGCCCAGCACATTCTCGATACCAAGATGGGCGATTTCGATCCGAGCGCGTTCGAGGACCACTACGAGACCGCGCTGATGGCGCTGCTCCGCAAGAAGCAGGCTGGTTTCAAGCCGCCGAAGGCGAAAGAGCGTCCCGCCGCACCGCGCAACGTGATCAATCTCATGGAGGCGCTGCGGCGCAGCGTGCAAGCCGAACGGGAAGGGCCGGCACCAACGAAGAAAGGCCGCAAGCGCGTCGAAGGCCAGCGGGAAATGCTACTGCCGATCCAGGGCAAAGAAGCGCTGCCGCGGCCGGCTGCCAAGAAATCCGCCGCGCGCCGCAGGGCGGGATGATCGCCTGTCAATCGCGTGATTGGTTGTGCAGCGGATTTTCCGCGGTAGCGCAGTGCTGGCCGCCCTTATCGTCTGCGCCTTGCGCTATGACGCCGCCGGCCCTGCCGTCGCGCAGAGCTGGCCGAGCCGTCCGCTGACCATGGTGGTCCCATTCGCGGCTGGCGGCGGGACCGATGTGCTCGGACGCATTATTGGACGGCGGCTCTCCGAGATTCTCGCCCAGCAGGTGATCGTCGAGAACGTCGGCGGCGCTGGTGGCATGGTCGGATCCGCGCGCGTGGCGAAGGCGCCGCCGGACGGCTACCAATTCGTACTCGGCAGCCGCGCCGATGCTATCAATCAGACGCTCTACAAAAATCCGCTCTACAATTTTGCGACCGATCTTGCGCCCGTGGTGCTGATCGCCGATCAGCCGACGCTCCTGGTCGCGCGCAAGGATCTTCCCGCCGATGACCTTCGCGAGTTCGTCGCCTATGCACGTGAAAACCAAGCGAGGATGCAAATGGCCTCGGCTGGCGCCGGCTCGACGGGCCACCTCGATTGCATGCTGCTCAACGCGGCGATCGGGATCAACGTCACCCATGTGCCGTACCGCGGGGGCGGGCCGGCGATGCAGGATCTGATCGCCGGCCGCATCGACTATTTCTGTTACGCTGAGTGCAACCGCCAGGCAGCAGGTTGACGGCAAGCTCATCAAGGCGATCGCCATCCTCTCGCGCGACCGCTCCGCCATGCTGCCAGAGCTCGCGAGCGCCCGGGAACAGGGGCTCGACTTCGAGGCCACCACTTGGTTCGGCTTCTTCTTTCCCAAGGGCACGCCTGAACCGATCATCCAGAAACTCCATGACGCCACGGTCGCGGCGATGGACACGCCCTCGGTGCAAGAAAGACTTAAGGAGGTTGGTGCGGTCACCGTCGCGTCCGAGCGGCGATCCCCCGCTTATCTGCAGAAATTTGTCCTGTCCGAAATTGAGAAGAACGCCGCGCCAATCAAAGCCGCCGGTCTCGCGATGGACTGAATCGGAGACGAACCGTCAGCCCGGCCCGACAGTGTGGCACTACCACTCCGGCTGGTGCTGGTCGGGCGAGCGTCAGGATACGCGCCTCGCAGAAAACCCCACATCGATGGTGCGGTGCAATAGAAGAGGCGTCGCACGCGCTGTTCCATCAATGCGCTTCGCCGGTCGTGGCAGCTTCGCTCTCGAGATGGTCCTTGCGGCTCGTTTGGTCCAACGCGGCTGCATCGGCGATGGCGTTGGCGAGCGCTTTGGCGAAACAGCTGTGGCCCCAATCGTTCATGTGAAGTCCGTCCGTCGAGAGGAATGTTTCGAACGGAAGTCTCTCGTGCTCGTGCCAATGGCGCATGAGGGCGAAGCGATGAAATAGGTCGACCTTCTCTTGCGCGGCGGCGCTCGAGATCAAATCGACCATATCCTCGACTTGGCGTTGAGCAATGACTTTCGGCGCGTACTGCGGATCGATCAACACCGCGTCCGCGCCGATCGCCTTTATTCGTCTGATGCCCTCGCGGATCACGGAATCGGATTTCCCGTGCTCGTAGCCGCGCAGCACCGCGTTCGTGCCAAGTTGCCAAAGCACCAGGTCCGGATGCTCGGAGGCGACGGTGTCGTCGAAGCGGGCGAGCATGTCGACGGCGCGCTCGCCGGCAATGCCGCGGTTGAGCACCATGAGCGGCTCGGTCGGGAACCGGCGCGCAAGTTCGACCATGAGCCGCCTCGGATAGCTCGCCTCGACGGAGCTTGCGCCCGAGCCCGCGGTGGATGACGAGCCGAGCGCGACGATCAAGGTGAGCTTGCGCGACGCCAAATGGCGCGCCGTGCGCTCGAGCGGCAGGT
>VAZQ01000701.1:0-874 GCA_005883115.1 Alphaproteobacteria bacterium
CAACGACTCTGATGCGTCCGCGCGCACGGCTGCGCGGCTTTGCTCTGACCAAGATATCTACGTCCTGGCCGAGCGCCGTTAGCAGTCGCATCAGACGCTCGCTGGAGAAATTCGCAAGGCGTCCGTTGAGGAGGGCGGAAACCTTTGGCTGATCGACACCCATGAGTGTTGCAGCCGTGACTTGGGTCAGTCGCCGACGTTTGATGATTTGCCGGATATGGCTCGCAAGCTGGGCCTTGGCCAGCTCTTCTTCGGGCGCGGCGAAGCCCAAGTCGGCGAACACGTTGCCGCTGCTCGCAGTTACCGGGATTTCGGCTTTTCGCTTCTTGACCATCGTTCGTAGTCCTCTGTTGCGCGCTTGAATCGCTGCTTGATCAGGTCCAACTCGGCTTTCGGCGTGGCTATCCCGCGCTTGGATTTCTTCTGGAAAGCAAGGCGCTCAGGTCGTCCTTGCTACTACCGACCCAGCGCACCGGCTTCGGCTGCATGTCACTGTGGGTCGGGCTCGCCATCTCTCGGGCCTGCATTCAGGTATGCCTGCCCGCCGAACCCTCGGAGCGGTTTGGCGAACGGTGCCTTGAGGCCCAGCTGCGCATCCCAAAGCGCTCCACCGACACGTCGCCTGACTTCCTGCGGGAAGGCGCTCAGGTCGTCCTTGCTGCTGCCGACCCAGCGCACCGGCTTTGGCTGCATCGGCTCCCTATCTGCTCGAGCATGTACTGATATGCCTGTTCAGGCATAGATGCAAGCCTGCTTTAACAAAGCGCCCCATCGCCCGACCACACGAGGCGAGGCTCCAAGGCGCAAGGGCGGCTTCGGCTTGCCTGCAGGCGAACATGCGCCCACCCCGCGGCCACACGGCGCCGTGCGCAAC
>VAZQ01000701.1:904-2414 GCA_005883115.1 Alphaproteobacteria bacterium
TGCGCAACGGCGCAATGCGCTTCGCTTATTGCGCCCTACGAGCTGCGGCAAGGAACGAGCATCCTGAGATGGGCTTGCCTGCAGGCAAACAGCGTGACCATCCCGCGGCCACACTGCGCGATGCGCAACGGCGCAATGCGCTTCGCTTATTGCGCCCTACGTCCTGAGTAGGGGGATCGCCGGAACCGATGCGTGGCCTAATTTGTTCTTTGGACAGGGATGGATGGAACCGGCTCGTGCCGGCAGTTCGTCCCACAGGCCGCCCGGCTTGGCTCCCGGGCGGCCTTTGTGCATGGGCCGTGAGATCAAGAGCCAAAGCTGGCGACGCGCACCGTGCAACGGGAACCGCGCCCCGTGTCGGATGAAGTTCGGTCAATGTGACACGCCAGAAGTCCGGCCGAACCATATGCCTACAAGCGCAGCAAGTGCCACGAGGGCCAGAAACCCGTTGATGGCAACCAAAACCCAGGCCGGGATGCGTGACACATCGACTGGCGGTGGCGGCACGCCCGGCTCGAGATGGCGCCATACTGCTGCCCCAAAACAGAATGCGCTGAACAAGACGAGGACACTGCCAGTGGCAATGATCAACCACTGGGGAACAACTTCGGAAAGTAGCGCCTTCGCCCCAATGCCGCTCGCCAGCGCCAAGAGGCCGGTGCGCACCCAAGCGGCGTAGGTGCGCTCAGCGGCAAAGACGGTGCGGTCGGCCGCGAGCTGAGTCGTGCGTTCGGCGCTGTCCTCAACGCCGTATGTACTGCGTTTGATCTTTTCTGCGCTGTCGGCGAGCTTTTCGCCGCTGCGCTCCAATGACGGCTTGGGCACGATCGGACCTATGTGTCAGGAGAATAACGCGGCTGCAGGCCGCTTGTTCGCGCCTCCCTGCACTGAGCGATTGCGCCCTACAAGTTACTATCCGAGCGGGGTTTTCACATCAGATGCTCACATGCTTAACATCAACCACCATGAGAACCACGCTCGATATTGACGGCCCTATTCTGCGAGAGGTGAAGGCCATCCACAAAAGGGAAGGCCGATCCATGGGCACGATCGTCTCGGAACTGCTTGCCGAGGCGCTCGCCTGGCGCCGTCCGTTGCGTGCCCGCCCGCCGTTCCGCTGGACCTCTCGACCCATGAAGTCTCTGGTCGATCCGATGGACAAGCAGGCCGTCTATGGCGTCCTCCATGCGGATGAGTCGTGAGCTATTCCCTCGACGTGAACGTGATCCTCCATGCCGCGTCCGCCCTCATCCTTCGAGACGGCGCCCTCATGGTGAGGTGCCCGCCCCTCATCCTTCGAGACGCGGGCTGCGCCCGCTCCTTGTATTAGCGCGAATCGGTATTGTGCGGGCGTTCCGAGAGGAATGACCTGCTCCGGGCGCGCACCCGGAGCAGGTCGCCGGTCGTCGGATCGCACGCTCCCGAGCCACAAGGGCTGCTGCTGAGCAGGATCGCGATCGGCTCTTCATCGGACCCGGATGGTTGAAGGAACCAAGGGTTCGCATCACAA
>VAZQ01000068.1 GCA_005883115.1 Alphaproteobacteria bacterium
GAGCCAGTCGAGATGCTCCGGCGCGATGCGGCCGCCGCTGTAATTGCGCAGCGTGCTGGCTCCGTTGTTGGCGAGCCACAGCGGCACCGCATGCTCGCTCGCATGCGCGTCGAGCGCCATCTGCTCGTGGTTGCCGCGCAAGCAGACGATGGTGCCCGGCTGCGCCGCCTGGCGCCCGATGAGAAACTCGATCACGCCCCGGCTCTGCGGCCCGCGATCGATATAGTCCCCGAGAAAGACGTAGCGCGCCGGCCGCGCGCCGGCATGCGCCTCGCAAGCCGCCATCAGGCGGTTGAGCTTGTCGAGACAGCCGTGAATATCGCCGACTGCGAAGGTCAGCGGCGACTTGGCATCGGGGGGCATCTCGTCAGATCCGGACACGGTCTCCTGCGGCAACCACCATCGGCATGTTAGCCCGGCGCGCGCATCTTGTGCCCGAGAAAATGTCGACGGCAGAGGCGTTTACGGATGCGGCCGGATCGGCAAAAGCCACGGCGCGGACTCCATTCGACCGCGAAGTCGTCACATTCTCGTGCGGAAATTGACCAGTGGAGTTCTGCCCGCAGGGCCGCTGAACGGGGGTACCAATCATGACCTTTCTCAAGACGCGTGAGTCCGCTGATATCGACACGTCGGCGGAGACGGAAGTGGAAGGGGAGATCCGCGAATTCGTCCGCCGTGACGTTGTCGGCATCCGCCGCCAGCCGGAGAGCGACAGCGACCTCGTCGCCAACAATATCAACCAGCTGCTGCAGCGCGTGGCCGGGACTTCAGTTCAGGAGATCGACAAGCTGATCAGCGAGCTGCAGACGCTGCGCGACACGCTGCAAAGCGAGGCTGCGCGCGTGCAACGCGAGATCGTCGAATACGCGACCTTGAGCCAGGCAGCCCTGCAGTCGACGAAAATCATCGCCGAAAGCCTCACGCATTGGAAAAAGGTGCCCGACGCACCGAGTCTGCGCGACTAAGTAGCTCACTCCCACCACTTGCCACACGCGCGCCGGCCATCCGGCGCGCGATTTTTTTGTGGGTGCCTCTTACGGCGCCAGATTTACCCCCGTGTCCCGGATGCGGTGCAGCGCCATAGCGCGTCGAAGACGCACGTGAAAGCGCTCATAGCGGTGCACCGCTGATCCGGGACCGTGAGGGACCGTGGCGGTCCACGCAAGTCGGGTGTACCCGACTGCGCGCATTTGAACGCCGATCTCGGGTAAACCCGAGATCGGTGTCTGCAGCGCACTCCCATAGCCCGCGAAGACGGGCGTGAACGCCCTTGAGGTGCTGCGCTGCGCGCCCGGGACACCTTCTCGCAAAAAGGCCCCGCCGGCGGCGCCCGGCGAGGCCTAGTCGAGGGAGGAAACGCCCAAAAGGGCGGTGGTAGAACCGCTACCACCATCACCGATCGCTCGGTGACCTCGCCACCATACGCGCGAGCTGCCGGGCCGAGCGTGAAGCAGCTCACATTGAAAGGACGATCTGCGCCGACTGTAGTCCCGCGAGCGGCGGCAGCGCCGCCGCTCAGACCTTGACCTTCTCGTCTTCGACGACGCGTTTGACCGCCGCGCGCTTGAGCATGCGATCCTTGAACGCCGTGTAATTCTTGAGCTCGCCCATCGGCAGCTCGCGCCGCACGCCCCAGGTATAGAACACGAAGCCGTAGGGATCGACCACGGAGTATTTGTCGCCGAACCATTCGCGCCCGGCTAGTTTGCCGTCGATCTGCTTCAGATAGCCGTGGAAGCTTTTGAGCCCCGTTTCTTTCAGCGTGGGGAAGGCGGACGGGTCGGCGGCGTAGCGCTCGGGCCGGCCGACATGGGCGTGCGCGGGATGCACGCTCGCCGCGAAGAAGCCGATCAGCGACAGCGCTTTGGCTTCCGCCACCGCATCGGACGGCCATAACCCGAAACGCTTGCCCAGATAGGGCAGAATGGCGGTGTTCTCCGCCAGCGGCTCGCCATCGTCGAGCTTGAGCGCGGGCACGCGTCCCTGCGGGTTGATCTTGAGGTACCCCTCGGTGCGCTGCTCGCCGCCGGCGAGATCGACCTTCTGCGGTTGATACTTCTCGCCAGTCTCTTCCAGCACGATGTGCGCAGCCATCGAACACGCGCCCGGCGCGTAGTACAGCGTCAACATTGCGAAACCTCCCTGTGTCACACGCGCAGCGTCGTAACGCTAAAGCGCGGGTGGATCATAGGAGGACGCCAAGCGCCATTCCAGCGCGAGCACGCTCCTCTCCCGTGCGTAGTGCGCAGGGCAGCGTGTTCTCGCCCCCGAGGTGCCGCTGCACCTCCGCAAACGCTGAAGAAAAGTTACGGCAGCAGCTTGTAGCGCGGGATCATCGCCACCACGAGGCGGCTCGCCGGCTCGATTACGACGATTCGGTCATCGAACTTCACGAATTTGTGCCCCTGCACGAGCGGAATGTCACGGGTGACGGCGGCGGGCAAATCCTGCATCGGCACTCCGGCAGGAAGCGCATCGGCAACCGTGGGCGCCTGCGCCTGCGCGACCGGCGCGTCCGCGATGCCCATCACGCCGTCGTAGATGCGGCCGCGCTGCTCATCGCTCAGCGCGAGCTCCGCTGGCGCGTGGTTGTCGCGGGGCGAACTTCCGGTGGTCTCATCCATCGCCCAAGCATCCTGGTCAGCGATCCCGCGATATCTGTTATCGGCCACGGCGAGGGCGACGCAGGCAGCGAGCGCCATCATGATCGCGCCGCGCCGTGCGGGTCGGCCGAAATACCCCATGACACCTCCTCCGAAGCCTAAGCTCCAAAGGCTAGAATTGGCACTCTCCCTGCAGCCTTAACGCATGAGGCCTTCGCTGCGTTTCACGGCCGAGTGTTGCGCGCAAGCCTCAGGCCGGCGAGTCGCGGTTTTGCATGATCCCAGCCTTTTCAACGCATTGGCCGCGGCATCAGCGTTAACCATTGCGCCAACCGCGCTTGGATGCACCGCGGTCTCGGCCCTCGATCATTCGGCCCACAAAATGCCAAGCCCATGGTGTTCGATGAAAAGGCAAAGGTGGAAGCGGACGATGCATCGGAGGCGGATATTGTACCTGTGGGCGTTCGCGCTGGCGCTGCTGCCGAGCGCGTTGCGGGCGCAGGAACCCGATACCGCCAACGAGTCGGCGGCGGTCGAGCTGCCGGCCGACGCGCCGCTCGATCTCTCCACGCCGGAGCTCGACCCGGGCAAACTCACGCCCACAACGCCATTTGCGGAGAAACCGGCTGCATCCGATTGGGCTGGCAAGGTCGGCGTCGACTACAGCAAGCCCGCCATTCCGGCGGTCACATTCCAGCCGGAGCAATTGCTTGCCGGCGCGGTGCCGGATCAATCCAACGGCGTCGCCTGGGCCACGATCACCGCACCCGGACTCGAGTCTCCGCTCGGCTGGGACAAGACCTCGATTGAGACGCGCGTCGATCCCGCGCAGGAGCAGAGTAAGCTCGGCACCACGTTGAGCCGTTCCGTGCCGATCGATGACACCGTCTCGTTGACGCTGCAGAACGGCGTCTCGATTATCCGGCCGCTGCCGAACGCGAGCGGCCAAGTCCACGGTTGGGCCACCAGTCAGGCGCTGCGCTTCAACATCCTGCCAACCGACACGAGCGTGTCGTTCGGGGCCGACATTTCCAGCAGCGACGACAAATGGCTGCGTACGCTGAGCGCCGAGCAGAAGCTGTTCGGTGGCCCCTTCAGCGTCACCGGCTCGGTGAGCGAGACCGGAACCGGCGATGTATCGAAGAGCCTCAAGGCCGGCTTCAAGCACAACTGGTGAGCTTGGCGGCGATCGCGCCCGGGCAGACGGTTTGTTGCGCGTTCATCTCGTCGGAATCCGCTCTGGTGCGCCGACTCAACCCTTCGTAGGGTGAGCCCAATTGGCGGCCCATGGCCGCGCAAAAAAATCAGCCGGGAGGAGCGCGCATGACCACACGCAGGCAGCTTGCCGTACTGACCAGCCTGGCGCTGCTCTCGATCGCCGCGCCCGCTGCGGCACAAACCTTCGACGATTTCCCCAACCGCCCCATCCGCATCATCGTGCCGCAAGCCGCCGGCTCCGGGGTCGACCTGCAGGCGCGCGTTTTGGCGCAGAAGATGGGCGAGCTGTGGGGCCAGCAGGGTGTCGTCGACAATCGGCCGGGCGCGAACGCCATCATCGGAATGGATGCCGGCGCGAAGGCGGCCCCGGACGGCTACACGCTGATCTACGCCCCGGTAAGCGCGGTGACGACCAACGCCTTCATTTACAAGAAGCTTCCCTACGACACGTTTCGCGACTTCCTGCCGATCACGCAGACCACGGCCAATCCGCTGGGCGCCGTGGTCAATCCCGCGTCCGGCATCAGTTCGATCAAAGATCTCGTCGCGCGCGCCAAGGCCAATCCGGGCGGGATCAATTATGGCTCGTTTGGCATCGGCAATATGACGCACCTGATGGGCGTGCTGCTGTCACTGGCCGCCGACATCAAGATGACGCATGTGCCTTATCGCGGGCAGACGCCCGCGATCACCGACGTGGTTGCCGGACAGATTCCGCTCGCATTCACGACCACGGCCGGGGTGTCGGATCTCGTCGAAACCAAAAAACTCGATCTCATCGCCACGTTCGGCGAAGCACGCGACGAGCAATTTCCGCAGACGCCGACCGTCGTCGAGTCCGGCTATCCGAGCGTCATCGTGGTAGGCTGGAGCGGCCTGTTCGCGCCCGCCGGCGTGCCGCCGGCCATCGTCACCCGCATCTACGACGGCATGGCGAAGGCGCTCGCCATGCCCGACGTCAAGGATGCGATTTTTCGCCAGGGCTCGAAGGCCGTTAGCAGCGGCAGCCCGCAAGCGTTCGAGCGCTATATCAAAGCGGAAACGGAAAAATTCCACCCCGTCATTAAGGCTGCCGGCCTCGAAGGCTCGCAGTAAAATGGCCTACGTCGAGAAGACGCATCGCTTCGGCTTGCTGACTCCGTCCTCCAACACGGTGCAAGAGCCGGAATTTTCCGCGCTGCTGCCAGAAACCATCTCGCTGCACACTGGTCGTGTCGCCTATCGCGACATCACCCCGCAAGAGCAGATGCGCTGCGTGCGCGAGCTCGAGACGGAGAGCCGCAAGCTCGCCGACGCCGAAGTCGATGTGATCGTGTTCGCGGCAACCGCCCCGACACTGCCCAAGGGCAAGGGCTACGACCGCGAGCTGATCAAGCGCATGCAGGATGCTTCGGACCGGCCCGCCACGACGGCGGCGACCGCCTTCGTCGACGCGCTCACGCGACTCGGGGTCGGGAAGATCGCGATCGCCGCGCCCTGGAGCAAAACTATGGACACGCCCATGGTCGCTTTCATGCAGGCGAGCGGCTTTGAAGTAGTCAACAGCGAGGTCGCCGGATACGTGGCGGGAGTCGACCTCGGCCGCGCCGGCTCGCAGGCGGCCTACGAGCTGGGCCGCCGCGCCGACCGGCCCGACGCCGAAGCCGTCATCATGCCGGGCGGCAATTGGCCCGCCGTGAGCGTCGTCGAACGGCTGGAGCGCGAGCTCGGCAAGCCCGTGCTCGCCAACAACGCCGTGAGTCTGTGGGCGGGCCTGCGCCTGCTCAAATGCGTTGAGCGCATCCCCGGCTATGGC
>VAZQ01000069.1:0-6930 GCA_005883115.1 Alphaproteobacteria bacterium
CCGGCATCGTCGACGCCGGTGCCGCGACCGGCCCAGCGCGAGCCCCCGCCGCCGAACAGCGCCGCCGCGAGCGCCGCCGCTGCCGTCGTGTTTCCGATTCCCATGTCGCCAAGGCAGACGAGGTCCGCCTTTGGTGGCACGGTCTCATAGCCCGTCCTCACCGCGGCGAGAAATGCGTCCTCGGACATGGCCGGCGCTTGCGTGAAGTCCGCCGTGGGATGTTCGAGCGTGAGCGGAACAACATGGAGGTTTGCGCCGACGGTTCGAGCAATCTGGTTGATCGCCGCACCGCCGGCGGAGAAGTTCGCCACCATCTGGGCGGTTACCTCGACCGGATAGGCTGATACGCCGTGCTTCGTCACACCGTGATTGCCCGCGAAAACGAGAATCTCCACCCAGTCGAGGCGCGGCATGCTTCGCCCCTGTGACCGGGCGAGCCAGGCAACGATATCTTCGAGCCGACCGAGGCTGCCCGGCGGTTTCGTGAGTTGGCTTTGCCGCTCTGCTGCGAGCGCCGCGGCATCAATCTCTGCAGGCGGCAGATCCAGGCACCCCGCACGAAGGTTATCGAGCGACGCGAACAGGTATTCAGATCCGTGGGCGAGCGGTGGACGCATGGTCATGCTCGCCGGGCGCTGGAGCAGGCGAGACTCCTGTCGTGATGGCGGACCTATGGTAAAGTTGCGCTGAGTTGCGGCAACGCGCAATAGAGCCTATCGCCGGAGCGGAGAAGAGAGCCTCCATGCAGGATCGCGCGACATCCGCGATCATTTCGCCGAGGCGACTCGCGGCGGATGTGGCAGCCGCCCTGCTTTTCTCTACGCGGCTTCCCGTTCCGGGTGCGTCCGCGATCACCGGTGCCGATATCGCCCGCGCAGGCTGGGCTTTGCCCGTGGCGGGAGCCATCGTTGGCCTGATTTCCGCCTTGGTCTACTGGCTCGCACGTGTGAGCGGACTGCCGCCGCTCGCGGCCGCCGGCTTGACGATCGCGGCGAGCCTCGCCGCAACGGGATGTTTGCACGAGGATGGTCTGGCGGACTTCGCCGATTCATTCGGCGCCAGCACGCGCGAGCGCAAGCTCGAGATCATGCGTGACAGCCGTGTCGGGACATATGGCGTGTGCGCGTTGCTCCTGTCGCTGCTATTGCGATCCGCCGCGATTTCGAGCATTGCCGATCCGGTGCTCGCTGCACCCGTTATCGTTGCAGCGCATATGGGCGCCCGTTCCAACATGGCGCTGTTCATGCGATTGGTTGCGCCAGCGAGACAGGATGGCCTTTCCGTCGGAGTCGGCAGGCCTTCAGGCGCCACTGCAATTGCCGCGGGCATCATCGGCATCGCAGCGCTCGGCATCGGACTTGGGCCGGCAGCCGGCGTTTGCGCGGTCGCGCTCATGGCAGCCGCGTTCGGATTCCTGCGGTGGTTGTGCATGAGGCAGATCGGGGGGCAGACCGGCGATGTCTTAGGTGCCCTGGAGCAAATTGAGGAGATTGTTATCCTACTCGTCGCGACGGCGAGCGTCGGAGACTGACGGCGGCGCGCTGCGAGGAATCCTGCATGATGGTGGAAGGCTTTATTGCGGACGGCGGCAAGGCAATGCCCTTCGATGATGCCTTTCGCGCGCGGTTGCGCGATCTGCTCGTCTGGCGGCGTGATGTTCGACGCTTTCGCCGGGATCCGCTGCCGGCGGGCAGCGTGGAGCGGCTGATTGGTCTCGCGTGTCTAGCGCCCTCGGTTGGATTGAGCGAGCCCTGGCGTTTCGTGATCGTCGATGATCCGGTCCGTCGCGCCGCCATTCGGACAAATTTCGAGCGTTGCAACGCCGACGCACTGGCGGTGCAAAATGAGAACCGAGCAGCCGCCTATGCCCGGCTCAAGTTCGCCGGCTTGGATGAGGCGCCCGCTCAGCTCGCGGTATTCGCCGATCGCTCCACCATGCAAGGGCATGGCCTCGGACGTCACACCATGCCCGAGATGATCGAGTATTCGGCGGTGACCGCCGTCCACACGATTTGGCTTGCGGCGCGCTCCGACGGGATCGGCGTGGGATGGGTATCGATCCTCGAGCCTGCCGCCGTTGGAACAATTCTCGAGGTCCCTCAGGACTGGAAGTTCATCGCGTATCTTTGTCTTGGATTTGCGCAGTCGGAGGATGACTCCCCTGATTTGGCGCGAAAGGGTTGGGAAAAGCGCCAACCCTTCCCTGTTGTGCTTCGCCGTTAGCGGCGCCCATCCCGCGGCGGAACTTTCGTGCGCAGCGGACGGTTGGTGTCAGCGAGACGCGAATGCCGCTGCGCGGTGAAGGCGTATGCCCTGTAGCCGCACCATCAGCGGAAGGCAGGCGACGATGATCCGCAAGCTCAAATCGGGCGGTTACCGGCTCTATTCACGCAAAGTCAACCCGAAGACCGGCCGCCGCCGGAATCTCGGCACTTTCAAGACGCGCGCAGCGGCCGAGAAGCACGAGCGCGCCGTGCAGTATTTCAAGCGCCATTGAGCCGGCGACGGCGTCTTCCTCTCCGAGGGATGCACGGGTTGACGGCATGAGCGGAACTGACGCTTTGGAGAAAAGTTGAAAATAAGGTCAGATTAAAGGTGATGCCATGCGTGTGGTTGCAGTGACTTACGCTGTTGCTGCAGCAGTCGTCCTGTGCGGCGCTGCCGTGGCGCAGAACAATCCGGATCAATCGCTACCCCGCTCCAGCGGCGGTGCCCAAACGACGGGCCAAACCGATCCCGCGACCGGGCAAGCAAGTAGCGGCAGGCAGGCGCCGATCGGCCATCGCCAGCCCAGGGCCAAAGACGTACCGCCGGGTGTCGATCAAAATCTCGGAGTGAGATCTCCCGAGGACGAGGCAATCGACAGGAAGCTGCGCATCTGCCGCGATTGCTGAGCTCCTTGTCCGCGATCACGTAGACCACTCATTGCGCACGTGTGCTCGGCCTCAGTAGGTGAGGCGATGATTGGCGTTTGGTTTGATGTGATAAGGTCTCGACGACGCCGAACGGGAAAAGAAGATGTGGCGGGCGAGCGCGTTGATCTTCCTTGCCGTGTTGCTGATTAGCCCAGAGAGCGCGTGGGCGCTTGCAAATCCGGCCTCGGTGTTCTGCGCGAAGAGCGGTGGTAAGAGCGAGATCCGAAAAGGTCCACGCGGCCAATATGGCGTGTGCCGGCTTCCCGACGGTCGTGTGGTGGACGAGTGGGCGTATTTTCGCTCGATGCGGGGCCGCTCCCGCTAACCGCTTATTCGTCCGGCATGTCGGCGATCGGCACCGAATCCACCTGGTGCCCGTGCTGGTCGATGACCGTGACGAACCATCCCTGCCAACTTCGGCCCGGCATCGCCTGGCCATGCCTGAGTTCTTTCGCCAGCACCACCGCCTCCTCACGCGCCGCGGCGTTGCCCGGCAAGTCCATTCCCTTCGGGTTTTCCAAGCTTTCTCGCCCATTCGTCACATGAAAATAATACCGAGGCATCGCGTGCTCACTCCAGCTCGGGAGGCTCGCCTGCGGTACACGCTTTACCCCGCGCGCGCAAATGGCCTTCATCAATCGCGACACGCGTCTTCACGACAACGTGCGCTGATCCCGCCGACCCGCTCGCGACCGGTAAGCTTGATACAATGCGGTGGAATATCTAAGACTTGAACGAGAGAACTCGATTGCCAGAAAGGGCAGGTGCGATGACCGCAGCCGATCCGAGAAGTTGGATGTGGGCCGAAGCCTGCGCAATGATCGAGCGGGCGGAGCAATTGCACCGTCGGTTTTTCCAACCCGGGCTCGCGCCCGCGCCGGCCGTGAATTGGGAGCCGCCAGTCGATGTGTTCGAGACCGAGCAGGAGTTGACCATCGTCGCGGCGCTTCCCGGCGTCGATCCCGGCGACATCGAGATCGCGATCGAACGAGGCGTTCTGCTCGTCGGCGGCCCGCGGAGGATGCTGGCCTGCGCGCACGGGGCGGCCATCCATCGCATGGAAATACCGCACGGTCGTTTCGATTGAAGTGAAGCGGTTTACGGCGGCTGTGCGGAGGGCCAACATGATCGTCGATTCGCAAGTACATCTATGGAAGGCGGAAACGCCGGACTGGCGCTGGGTCCCAGGCCGCGTGGCGCAGCTGCCCGAGCCTTTCACCATAGAGAAGCTCGTGCCGCTGATGGATGAGGCGGGCGTCGATCGCGCGGTAATCGTGCCGCCCTCGTGGCCAGGCGACCGCAACGATTATGCGCTGGAGGCAGTCAAGCGTTATCCCGGCCGTTTCGCGGTCATGCGCCGCATTCCGTTGGAGAAGCCGGAATCGGCCGCACTTCTTCCGAAGTGGAGGGAGCAGCCAGGAATGCTGGGCGTGCGGCTGACGTTGCACCGCGCGCAGAGCGCGCTGCTCGAGAGTGGGGTCGCGGACTGGTTCTGGCCGGCGGCCGAGAAGGCGCGGCTGCCGGTCATGTTTTTGGCCCCCGGAAATGCGCCGAGGTTTAAGTCCATCGCGGAACGTCACCCGCAACTGCCGCTCATCATCGATCACATGAATCTGACGCTCGAGATCGCCAAGGCAGGGGCGATCAAGAGCGCGATCGACGACGTGGTGGCGCTCGCCAAATATCCCAACGTATCCGTCAAGCTCTCCTCGGCGCCTACATATTCGTTCGAAGACTATCCGTGGCGCGACATGACCGAGCATTTGAAGCGCTGCTTCGACGCCTTTGGCCCGCGGCGCTGCTACTGGGGCACCGACCTCACCAATGCTTTCGCAAAATCCACTTACCGGCAGCGGATCACGCATTTCACCGAGGAACTGAGCTTTCTGTCGGAGGAGGACAAGGATTGGGTGATGGGGCGCGCGATCCTCACCCGGCTTGGATGGAGCTAGATTGATAGATCGTGAGCGCCGCGTCCTCGGCCTTGGTGGCGACTTGGTCAGTCCACCTTGATGCGGGCGGTCTTGACGACGCGGCCCCACTTCTCGGTTTCGGCAGCAATGTATTTGCCGAATTCCGCGGGCGTCATCAGCATCGGCTCGGCGCCCAAAGCGGCAAACTGCGCCTTCAGCGCCGGGTCGGAGAGAACCGCGTTGACCTGCATGTTAAGCGCCTCGACGATGTCCGCCGGCGTGTTCGCGGGCGCGCCGAGCGCGTCCCAAACAGAGGCCTCGTAGCCCGGCACGAATTCCGCCGCGGCGGGAATGCCCGGCAGCGACTCCGACCGCGTGGCGCCCGTCACCGCCAGCGCGCGCAACGTGCCTGCCCTGATGTATTCCACCGATTGCAAGATCGGAGTGAACGCGGCCTGTACTTGCCCGCTGATCAGATCGGGCATGTAGTTGCTGCGATAGGGAACGTTGACCAGGTTGATGCCGGCCATTTGTTTGAACAACTCGCCGGCCACGTTGGTTGCGGCGCCGCTGCCGACCGAGGCATAATTGATTTTGCCGGGGTTTGCCTTCGCGTAGGCGATGAATTCGGGAAGCGTTTGCGCTGGAACCGACGGATTGACCGCCAAGACGAGGCTCAGCCGCACGAGTCCCGCGACCGGTGCAATGTCGCGGATGAGATTGAAATCGAGATTGTCATAGAGCGAGGTATTGATGGTGTTGGTCGTGGTCACGACCAGGAGGGTGTAACCGTCGGGCACCGCGTGCGCGACGATCGAGGTCCCGACGTTGCTGGCGCCGCCAGAGCGATTGTCCACGACGAATTGCTGCTTGAGCCGCTCGGAGAGTGCCTGAGCGACCATGCGCGCGACGATGTCGGGGGCAATTCCGGGCGGGTAGGGGACGATAATGCGCACCGGCCGCGCAGGATAATCGAGCGCGAAGGCAAAGCCCGGCAGCGCCCCGGATACGGCCGCGCCGGCGGAGAGCTGCAGAAGTCGGCGACGGTTCATCGCGCTTCTCACGAACGAGTGCAGTGTGCGAGTTGGAATAAATCGGCGACTCTGAGCCGAGGCTATATGAATTTTGCGCCGAGGTGGAGCGGCGCGACGTCGTCCCGACGGCGTCCATGGCGCCCTCATGCTGAGCATTGCGGCGCCAGGATGTAGCTATTCGTCCCGGCCCGGATCACCGTAGGTTGCGTCGGGGGGGCCGAAGAGTGACGTGGGCGGGCATTGTATGTATCTCCCTGATCACCAGGTGCGGTCGGCAGGCCTTGGCCTTTGTCTATGCTGGCAGAGATCCGCGCGAATGGGCATAACGCTGATTGAGAATGCGCGTGGGAAGAGCGCTTGATGCCGCAGAAGAGCGAGCTTGGCCCGAACGAATTGCACGAGACGGTTCGCGGCGGCGAGCGCGTCCGGGCGGCGAGCGCGTGCTGATCCGCCGGGCGCGGCCTGAAGACGTGGCGCTATACCCGGATTTTTTAGCCGATGTCAGCGCCGAGGATCTGCGGCTTCGGTTTTTCGCCGATATTGCCGAGCTCAGCGCGGAGGAGATGGACAAGCTCGGCCATCTCGACAGGCACAACGTCGCTTTCGTCGGGCTCGACGAAGACACGGGTCGCATGCTCGGGCTTGTGCGTTTGAAGGAGGAGCTCGACGAACAGACCGCGGAATTCGCGATCTTGGTGCGCTCGCGCCTCAAGGGTCACGGGCTCGGCTGGGTGCTGATGCACTGTGCCATCGACTACGCCAAACAAACAGGCCTGCGGCGCATCTATGGCGACGTATTGGCCGAAAACGCAAGCATGCTGCAGATGTGCGAGCAGCTCGGCTTCCGCGCCGAGGAGATAGGATCGGGCATGAAGCGCGTCGTGCTCGATCTGCGCAGTCAGGGCTCGTAGATCTCGTTGACGGGAACCACCGATAAGGTGCCCGCCCCGCCGGCATTGTTGACGCCGGAGACCGCGTAGATCGCGTTGCCGACTTGTGCGACTGCAAAACCGTGGCGCGGTGTGATCATGCGCGCCGCACGCGACCACGTATTGCTCTTCGGATCGT
>VAZQ01000069.1:6992-8953 GCA_005883115.1 Alphaproteobacteria bacterium
TAGATCTTCCCATCGAGCGCGGCGATGCCGGTGCCGGAGCGAGCGGTTGGCATGGGCGCGCGCGTTGTCCACGTGTTCGTGGCAATGTCATAGGCTTCGTTCATCCACACGTTCGACGACCAACCGCCCGAATAGCAGGAGCCCACCCGCCCGCCGATGGCGTAGAGCTTGCCGTCGACAGCGGCGATGCTGTGGTGGTTGCGCGGCGTCGGCATCGGCGCAAGCTTCGACCAATTGTTCGTGTCGGTGTCGAAGACCTCGAGCGTACCGTAGAGTTCGACCGGTCCGCCGCCGACGAGTCCATCGGGAAGCTGCATCCCCTGCGGGATGCCGCCGCCGCCGCTCACGTAGATTTTCTTGCCGACCGCCACTGCCGCGAGCGCCCCGCGCGTCGTCGGCATCGGCGGAAGGGCCGACCACGTTTGCGTATCGAGATCGAATACCCAAGCTTTATTCTCCGGATACCACCCCACCTTGCCTGTGTCCGGTAGCCGGAACCCGCCGAAGACATAGAATTTGCGGCCGACGCTTGCCGACGCGCCGTGATGCACTGGCACTGGATTGGCCGGCAGCTTCGACCATTCATTCTTGCCCGGATCGAACTTCCAGAAGATCCCCATCGCATTGCTTCCGGGATCTTGACCGCCGTAGACAAGAATCTGGCCATCGACTTGGGCGCCGATGACTTCATTGGCGCCTTGCGGAATAGGCGCGCCGGCGCCATTTGCCCTGGGCGTGGGCGGCCGGTGCCGCAGCCAGCGTAAATGCGAGGAGCGCAGCGCCGTAGCCCGCGCAGCTCAAAAAACGGTTCGTCACGATTTCCTCCCCTGATGTCCGCCGCCGTTTCGGCGGTTGAACGAAGCATACCATTTTTATCCGTTCAGTACCCCTCAAGGCACTACCCCGCGCTGCACTACATGCATTACAACTTTTGCCGTATCCATAAGACGCTGCGGGTGACCCCGGCAATGGCCGCTGGCGTCACGGATCGACTGTGGTCGATTGGTGATATGGTGGCGGTCCTAGAGGCTCTATATCGACCTCATGTGTGGGAGGGTCATCCAGAGCAGCGGGCCGCTTCGCTATGCCATCGTTGATGGCATGGGCGTGCGCGAGGGCCTGCACAACTATCCGCCGCGTTGGAACGGCGCGCCGAGCCAGGATTTGCTGGTGATCCGGCGCAATCATGCCGCCGGTGAAATATCGCTCGATCCGCTGCGGTGGGGCCTGATCCCGTATTGGTGCGATGACCCCAAGGGCGGCCGCAAGCCGATCAACGCGAAATGCGAGACAGTGCGCGATCTACCCACGTTCCGCGAGGCTTATCGCAGGCGGCGGTGCATCGTACCGGTGGACGGCTTTTTCGAATGGAAGGCAATCAAGGGGCGCATCAGGCAGCCTTATGCGATCGCCATGCAGGATGGCGCGCCGTTCGCGATTGCCGGGATCTGGGAAAACTGGAAGGAGCCCGCGTCGGGCGAATGGATTCGCACCTTTGCGATTATCACCACTGACGCCAACGAGCTCGTGGCCGACATTCATGACCGCATGCCGCTCATCCTGGCGCCGGACGATTATGCGCGTTGGCTCGGCGAGGAGGCGGACCCGCGCCACCTGATGCGTCCGTTCCCGGCCGGCCTCATGCGCATGTGGCCGATCTCGACGCGGGTGAATAAGCCGGAAAACGATGACCCCATCGAGCCGATTGAAGAGGCGACCGACGCGGCGTAGGCCCCCGCGCATGCGCGGCTTTCCATTGTGCTCTCCAAAATCTTGACACCCGGACGGGCGCAAGCACACCGTTGTTTGCCCACGTCACTTGCTGACGGGCCCAATCGAAAGGGAGGACGGTGATGGCGCTCTACATGACTCAGTTCGCGTACACGTCCGAAGCCTGGACCGTGCGAGCACCGCGGGTGCGGCGGCCCGCAATGGCATTTTCCGGAACAACCCTGACTTGG
>VAZQ01000069.1:9006-9422 GCA_005883115.1 Alphaproteobacteria bacterium
GGGCGCAGCAGATTCGAGAAGCCAACTTGTTCTAGAACTCCCGATATTTCTGCAAAGCCGTTGTGATGTCCGTTTCATTGAAACCCGCCGTATCAGGCTGGCAGCGCCTATCAAGCTTGGAAATCCCTCGCTCGGTGCGGGCGCTGGTGCGCGCCCGGGAATCGGGGCTTGCCTTGCTCGGCGGGGCCATTGGTGCATTGGCGGGTCTCGTCGTGGCGGCGATGGCATGGGGGGTAAGCGAGCTGCATCGGTGGCTGTTCGCCGTGCCCCCTGGCGAACGGCTCTCCGCGCTCACTTCGCTTGAGCCAGTACGCGCCGTCATGGTCCCGCTGGTCGGCGGTTTGATCTTCGGCCTTGCGCTGCTGGCACTCGAGCGATGGCGGCCGACGCGGGAAGTCGATCCGATCGAGGCCAAC
>VAZQ01000069.1:9682-11339 GCA_005883115.1 Alphaproteobacteria bacterium
CGCTCCCGTGGGATTGGCTGCGCTGGTCGGCTACATCGTCGCCAATCTGTTCGATCCGACAGCGATGGGAATCGGAACGCTCTACGTCTCGCGCATCACCGGTCGTGATCTCGTGATGGCGAGTGCGGTCGGGCTTTTCGCCGCAGCCGTCGGCATTGCACTGATGCGCGGCGTTGCTTTCTGCGAGACGCTGCTCAATCGGATATCTCTGCCGCCGTTCGTGCGGCCGGCGCTCGGCGGTCTCGTGGTCGGATCGCTGGCATTGATCACGCCTCAGATCCTGTCTTCCGGCCATGGCGCACTGCGTTTGGCCTCGGTGGTCGAGCGGCCGCTGCGCGATGTTGCCGTACTGTTGTTGCTCAAGGCATTGGCATCGGTCCTTTCGCTAGGAACCGGCTTTCGCGGCGGGCTGTTCTTTTCCTCGTTGCTCATGGGGGCGCTCGCTGGGCACGTTTTTGCCGACGCACTGTCGGCGCTCTTGCCCGCCAGGCTGGCGCTTGACCCGCACATTTACGCCATCATCGGCATGGGGGCGCTCTCGGTCTGTGTGATCGGCGGCCCGCTCACGATGACTTTCATTGCCCTCGAAACGACCGGCGATCTTTGGCTGACGACGGCGGTGCTGATTGCGGTGATCGTGTCGGCGCAAGTGACCCGCGAAACCTTCGGCTATTCCTTCGCGACCTGGCGATTCCATCTGCGCGGTGAAACCATCCGCAGCGCCGCCGATGTCGGCTGGCTGCGCGATCTCACGGTGCGGCGCATGATGCGGCCAGACGTGCGCACGGTGCCGGCGCACACGACGATCGCGCGCTTTCGCATGGTGTTTCCGCCCGGGTCGGCAACCCACGTGGTCGCGCTCAACGAGGAGAAGGAATACGCCGGCATCGTCCAGGTCGCAGAGGCGCACGCGCCCGAGCTCGACGATTCGCGCGCCCTTCGGGAGATTCTCCGCTATGGCAACACGACATTGCTTCCGACCATGATCGTAAACGAGGCGGTCGCGATCTTCGATAAGGTAGAGGCGGAGGCGCTGGCGGTTGTCCAGTCACCGGAGCGGCGCCGCGTCATCGGATTGCTCTCGGAAGCGCATGCGCTGCGCCGCTACGCAGAAGAGCTGGAGTTGAGAAGAAAGGAATTGATCGGCGAGTAGGCCGCGTGACAGCGCAGTTGCGGTGCGGGCGTGTCAGTGCGAGGCATATTGGCGCGCCGTACCCACCGCCATTGACGGGCGAGGGCTGAAAAGGTTGCCATAGCGCAAATGAGAAAACGCGTTGTCTCAGTCCAGATGATGGCTGCAGTTGTGCTGGCATTCGTCGGCAGCGCTGCGACCATATCTACGATGCGCGCCGAGGATTGGCCAACGAGGCCGGTACGCGTACTCATTCCATTCACGGCCGGCGGCACGGCCGACATGCTGGGCCGCCTGGCTGCGGAAAAACTCTCCGCCGCGTTCGGTCAACAATTCGTGCCCGAGAATAAGCCGGGTGCCAGCGGACTGATTGCTGCCGCTGATGCCGCGAACGCCGCACCGGACGGCTATACGCTGTTCGTCTCCGGCGTGGGCGGGCTCATCATCTCATCCGCCATCAGCTCCAATCCGCCCGCCGACGTGGTGACTGGATATACTCATATCGCCGACTTCGGCGGTCCTCCG
>VAZQ01000704.1:0-1272 GCA_005883115.1 Alphaproteobacteria bacterium
GTGACTCGTTTGGGCAATCCATAGGGCGGCAGGTAGCGCACCCCTCACGCCGAAAGAAATGGAGGCAATCATGCGACGCAATCTCTTGCGAACCGGTGCCTTTGCGCTGGCGTTTGCCGGCAGCGTCGGCATTTCAGCTGCCCAGCAGTCACCTCCCCCGGCTGACGCCCAGCAGCGCTCGCAGCAGGACAATGCCCAGCAGACCCCATCCGGCAAGATGGGCAAGGAAGAGCCGAGCTCGCATGCTGCGACCGCCCAGCCGCAGCAGAACGCGGTCTTCGTCAACGGTGCCTTGGCGGTTCCCGATGCGCCCGCGAATACGGACACGGTGCCGGCGAAATTCTCACAAAAGAACGCGGCCGACGACGAGCTCATCACGATTGCGTATACGTTCAAGACGCTCGGCGACGATGAGCGCCGCGCTATCTATGAAGCGCTGAAGGGCCAGCAGTCCGGCTCCGCTTTCAACGCAGATATCGGGACGGAGCTGCCGCCCGGGATCGAGTTGCGTCCGGTGCCCGATGACCTTGCCGCGCGTGTGCCGCAAACCAAGGATTATAGCTACGCGGTGACGCACGATCGCGTGCTACTGGTAGGCACGAGCCGCGTCGTGGCCGGCGTCTTTGCCGACGCCAACGTGCCGGTGAGCCAAGGCCGCCGAGGGCCCTAAGGCAAAATTTCGGCTCGAGCGATCAGTTCGCGATGGAACATTGGCGCCCGCGCCGTATGACCGGCGGCTAAATGTGCTCTTGAGGCAACACGCGGAACCGATTTCTGAAAGGCGCGCGTCCAAATTCGGACAACCTCGCGTGGAAGTTTTCGGGAGGCCACCCTCCTTGCTGTTGCTCGATGGAGTGCGTCGGTTCGCTGTCAAAGGTGACGCGGATGACGACGCCTTTGGGGTCAGGGGTGAACTCGACTTGCGCCATGCGATCGCCGAACGAATACTCGATCAGCTTATGCTCGACGATCTTCGTGTAGGTCCCGGCGAAATCGAAGCCCATGCTGCCGTCCTTGGCCTCCATGCGCAAGGAGAAGGCGCCGCCCTCGCGCAAGTCAACGGAGGCAGCTGTCGTATGCCAGTCATCAGATGCGGCGTTCCACTGCTTGATCTCCGCGGGCGTCGTATAGGCCCGCCAGACTTGCTCGATGGGTGCCGCGACAGTGGTTTCGACGTTGATCTTCATAGGTGTGGCTCCTCTCGCAAGTTGGTGGCTGGAACTGGATCAGTCCGGCGCGTCCATTCACCTGTACTCAATTCATGTCTTTCGC
>VAZQ01000704.1:1341-1804 GCA_005883115.1 Alphaproteobacteria bacterium
TCGTGGATGTGGACGCTGGCCTTGGGGCATCATGAGGATCGGACGCCGACACACGGCTATGCAGCAACACGCGAGGACGCGATGGCGGCATTCGCAAAAAACTGGCGGCGGGAATAAAGCTCAAAGATTTCGCCGCGCGGAGCTCACGGGTTCCCGTCGCGGAACGCTTTCCCGCATCGAATATGGAAAATTGAAACGAAATCACGCGTGATTCGTTAATTTGATTAGGTAGCAAAGTCGCCCTAGCTCAAGGGGGTAAGATAATGCTTCACCTCACCATCGCAGCTGATCGAATCGACTGCTGGATACGCCGGCATATCGTTCCCTGTGACGCTCCAAGCAACGTGAATGGCGCCCGCGACCGATACGTTGGGCTTCACGCGATTGGGAAATCGTTAAGGGACCAATATGACTCGCTCGCGGCGCCCGTCCCTCCGCCTCTCGCGGCACTCGTCAAACAACT
>VAZQ01000070.1 GCA_005883115.1 Alphaproteobacteria bacterium
CGGATCAATTCAGCGACATGCTGGCTGCGTTCTTCGCCCGCGGTTGAAGGCCCATGCACTACGCCGATCGCAGGCGAGGAAGGCTGTACCGTCCGCCGCCGTCACCTGCCGCCTTTACACCGGCCGAGCGGCGCCTGATCCGCCGGCTGCGCACCCCGGTCCTGGTGCAGCGCTTCCTCAACCGCCTGCCGTACAATACCGAGACGCCGCCTGATCCAGAAACGCTCAGAAGCTTGCGTGAG
>VAZQ01000071.1 GCA_005883115.1 Alphaproteobacteria bacterium
TCGATCTGCGCCGATTGGGAGCTTATGATTGGCGGCTTGCCCGAAAAAATATGTGGGCGGTGGAGCGAGCCCTCCTGCGCTTCCGGCACAAACCGCTTCAGGGAGGGCGCGAGCGCATTCGTCGGTATCGCGCACACTATCGAGCGTACCGGGCGAAGTACGACAAAAAGCCGCTGTTCTATCGCGGACGTGAGAAGTGGACCGAGATTCCGAAAGAATTTTTGTAAGCGCTGACCGTAGTCGCGGGCGAAGCCGCTGCGCGGCTCGGCCGGAATGACTCATCCCTTATGGATCGGATCGACCCATAACACCTCGCTGGGCTTCTCGACCGGCTCGATGTCGAGATTGACCACGACCGCTTCGTTGTCGCTGCGCACCACCACGCACTCGAGCGGCTCGCTCGAGCTGGCGTTGATCTCCTGGTGGGGCACGAAGGGCGGCACAAAGATGAAATCGCCGGGTCCGGCCTCGGCGGTGAATTCGAGCCGATCGCCCCAGCGCATGCGCGCCTTGCCACGCACCACGTAAATGATGCTTTCCAGCTCGCCGTGATGATGCGCGCCGGTCTTCGCGTTGGGACGAATATTCACGGTGCCAGCCCAAATCTTCTGGGCGCCGACGCGGGCATAATTGATGGCGGCCTTGCGATCCATGCCCGGCGTCTGTGGCGTGTTCGGATCGAGCGCGTGTCCCGGGATGACGCGCACGCCATCGTGCTTCCATCGGGGTGCATGTTCGGATTTCGCGTCCATGATCGTTACCTTCGTCTGCAATCGCTCTCGCCGCCCGGACGGAGTTTTTGGAACCCTGGATCAGAAACCTCCGGGCAAAGACTGCGAATAAATATAGTGCGGCCGAAGTCTATTGTCCTCGCCGCGCTGCGCTCGCAAATCGCTTCGCCTCTTCGGCGGCGCGGAACAGCGCCTTGGCCTTGTCGACGCATTCCTGTTGCTCGGCCTTTGGATTGGAGTCGGCGACGATGCCGGCGCCGGCCTGGACATACATCGTGCCATCCTTGATCAGCGCCGTGCGCAGCACGATGCAGCTGTCGAGCTCGCCCGCGGCGGAGAAATAACCCACGGAGCCGGCATAAATCCCACGCTTCTGCGGTTCGAGTTCGTCGATGATCTGCATCGCGCGCACCTTAGGCGCACCCGAGACGGTGCCCGCTGGGAAGCCGGCCGCGAGGGCGTCGAGCGCGTCATATTTTCCGTCGAGCTGACCCTCCACGTTGGAGACAATGTGCATGACCTGGCTGAAGCGCTCGATGAAGAACTGATCGGTGACCTTGACGGTAGCCGAACGCGCGACCCGGCCGACATCGTTGCGGCCAAGATCGAGCAGCATGAGATGCTCGGCGCGTTCTTGTTCATCCGCGAGCAACTCGACCTCGAGTGCCTTGTCCTGCTGCGCCGTCGCGCCGCGCGGACGCGTACCGGCGAGCGGGCGAATGGTCACGGTGCCTTCGCGCACACGCACGAGGATCTCCGGGCTCGAGCCGGCGATCGAGAAACCTCCGAAGTCGAGGAAATACAGAAAAGGCGCCGGGTTGACCCGCCGTAGTGCCCGGTAGAGCGCAAATGGCGGCAATTCGAACGGCGCCTCGAAACGTTGTGACAGCACGACCTGAAAAATGTCGCCGGCCGCGATGTATTCCTTGGCGACATTGACCATCCGCTCGTATTCGGCCGGCGTAATGTTCGAGGACGGCCACACCGTGAGCGGCCCCGCCTGGACGTCGGGCAGAGAATGCGCCAGCGGCGCATCGAGCGCGTCGACGATCGCAGATAGGCGCTCGCGTGCGCGAGTGAAGGCAACCTCGGCGCTAACGCCGCTTTCCGGTCGCACCGGCGTGACCACGGTGATCACGTCTTTTACGGTATCGAACACGACGACGACGCTCGGGCGCACCAGCATCGCATCGGGGATTCCGATGGGGTCGGCATTAGGCGGAGGCAGCTCCTCCATCAGCCGCACCATATCGTAGCCGAGATACCCGAAAATGCCGGCCGCCATGGGAGGGAGCACGTCCGGCAGTTCGATGCGGCTGTCGGCGATGAGCGCACGCAACGCGGCCAGCGCCGGTCCGCCGCAGGGCGTAAAGCTGTCTGCGCTTTGCTGGGCTCTGCGATTGATCTCAGCTCGCCCGGCTACGGTACGCCAGACGAGATCGGGATTGAGCCCGATGATTGAGTAGCGGCCGCGCAGCGCGCCGCCCTCCACCGACTCGAGCAGAAAACTCAGCGGCCGCGCACCGGCGATCTTGAGAAACGCGGACACGGGCGTTTCGAGGTCGGAAACCAGCGTGGTCCACACGACCTGAGCCTCGCCTCGCGCGTAGCGCTTGGCAAACGCGGTCACTTGCGGCTCGATCTGCATTGGGACGTCAGTTCGTGCCGTCGCCGGCTCCGCCGCTGACCACTTGGTTCAGCGCGCTTTGGTTGATCGTGAACCCGATGTCGCGCTCGAGCCAGGCGATGTATTCGGCGAGAATGTCCTCGGACAGGCCGCGGTTGAGCGTTTGGATGGCGCGTTTGGCCTCCTCGGACGCCGTATCGAGGCTTGGAACGACGATATTGGTGAGGCGAAACACGATCTGCTCCCCCGGCTGTGTCCCGTCGGCCTTGCCGGCGGCGTCCTTTGCCGTGCGAAAGACCGCGTCCACTCCCGCGGCCGAGAGTGGACCAGACGCCTCGCCGCGCTTGAGACCACCCAGGCTTTCGACCTTGACATGATCCGCCGCGGCGACCTGCGCCAGCGTCTCGCCGGCTTTGAGCTTATCGAGCATACCGGTTGCCTTGGCGTCGAGGCGCGTTGCGATTTCCTGCTCGCGCCAGCGCGCCTCGACCTGATCTTTCGCCTCGTCCAGCGAACGCTCGCGCGAGGGGGAGATCCCGGCGACGTCGTACCAGATATATCCGTCTTCGAATTGCAACGGATCACGCTCGACGCCGATGTCGGTGGTGAACGCGGTGGCCAGAAGACGCTGCGCATCGGGTAGCTTGACGGACGTCCCCGCGGGGTCTCGACCGGAGCGATCGATTTCGACCGTGCGTGCCTCGAGCTTCAGATTGGCGGCGGCCTCGGCGAGCGGCTTTCCTTCTGCGCGAGCGTCCTCGATCTTATTGTAGAGATCGAAAATCTCGTTTTTGGCGCGTGCCGTGGCGAGCTCCTGCTTGAGCTCGCCTGCGACCTGATCGAGCGGACGACCCTGCTCCGGCTCGATCTTGAGGACCTGCACGAGCACGGTACCGAAACGCCCTTGCACCGGCGCGCTAACCTCGCCCTCCTTGAGCGAAAAGGCCGCATCGGCCACAGCGCGGTCGATGATTGCGGCCTTGGGCACCGTACCGAGGTCAATATCCTTTTCGCTTTTGCCGAGCTCCTTGGCGACGTCGACCAAGCTTGCACCCTTGGCGATGCGCTCTGCCGCCGCGCTTGCCGCCTCGGCGTTGGGAAAGTCGATCTGCAGGATGTGACGCCGCTCGGGGGTGACATAGCGCGCGCGACGTTCCTCATAGGCGCGCTTGAGATCGGCGTCGGAGATTTCGATCCATCGGGCGAGCTCGCTCGGGATCAGCGACACGATCACCAGCTTGCGGTACTCGGGCGTGCGGAAGAGGATCTTGCGCTCCTCGAAATACTTCGCAAGCACGTCAGGGGAGGGGGAGGGAATGTCGCCGGCGAGCGCTCGGTCGAGCAGGACATATTCGATCGTGCGCTGCTCGTTTTGATACCGGTTCAGCGCCTCGACCAACGCCTTCGGCGCCTCTAATCCGGCTGCAATGGTTCCGGCAAGCTCGCGGCGCAGCGCCTGGCGGCGCTGCTCGGCCACGAAGCGCGCCTCGGTATAGCCGGCGTTGCGGATGATCTGCTCGAAAAGGAAACGGTTGAACTCACCGTTCGGCCCGCGGAATGCCGGATCGTTGGTGATCAGCTTGGCGACCTCGGCATCGGAGAGCGTGAGGCCGAGCGTACGCGCTCGCTCATCGAGCAACATCTCCGAGAAAATCTGCCCGATCACCACTCGATCAAGCCCAGTCGAGCGCGCTTGATCGGTGGTGATCGGACGCCCGAGCTGACGGGAAAATTGCTGCAGCCGATCGTTGTAGAGCGTGCGGAACTGCTCGACGGTCAGTTCGGTGCGTCCGATCTTGGCGACGGTCGAGCGGCCGAAACCGCGAAAAATATCGCCGATGCCCCAGATCGCGAAGCTGATCACCAAGAAGCCGACAACGGCGGCCATCACCGCTTTGCCGAGCCAGTTGGAGGAGGCTTTCCGCAGCCCTCGAAGCATGCGTCTTCCGTGATCGAGAAACCCGCGCCGCAGCGGGATATTGCATCATAGGGAGGGGCTCCCTGCACCGCAACATTGTGGCGCAGCCGAGGCCGGCGGACCTCTGGCGTGGCTGCGGCTGCTCTGCTAACCGCATGGCTCGATCGGGACATTTCCAATGATGGTTCGGGCGCGGCGCCCGCTGGTGGCGGGTAATTGGAAGATGAATGGTCTGCGCTCCTCCGCCGCAGAGCTCAGCCGGATCATCCAAGGTGCGAAGGAGCTCGGCGCGGTCGATCTGATGCTATGCCCGCCGGCAACCCTCATCGCGCTGTTTGCGGCCGCGGTCGCGGGCTCTGCCGTGCGCATCGGCGCGCAGGATTGCCACGCCGAGCCTTCCGGCGCGTTCACCGGCGACTTATCGGCGGAGATGCTCAGAGATGCGGGGGCGAGCGCGATCATCGTCGGACACTCCGAGCGGCGGATTCATCACAACGAAACCGATGCGGACGTGCGCGCGAAGGCGCTGGCGGCGCGCCGCGCGGGCCTTTGCGCAATCATCTGCGTGGGCGAAACCCACGGCGAACGCGAGAATGGACGCGCGCTCGCGGTCGTGGAGAGACAGCTCGACGGCTCGGTGCCCGACGGTGCCACAGCCGAAAATCTGGTCGTCGCCTACGAGCCGGTCTGGGCAATCGGCAGCGGGCTTACGCCGACGCCCGCGGATGTGGCCGAGATGCACGGGCTTATCCGTGAGCGCCTGCAGTCGCGGTTCGCAAAGGAGGGGCAAGCGACGCGCATTCTCTACGGCGGATCGGTCAAGCCCTCGAATGCCAAGGAACTGATGGGTGTTGCCGAGGTCGACGGCGCGCTGGTCGGCGGCGCAAGCCTCAAGGCGGACGAATTTCTGGCAATCGCGGACGCCTATCGCTGAGGATTGCAAAATTGCTTGAAAGGCGGCGGCCGGTGGAATGCCATGCGCGGCCCCTCCCGCGCAGCTGAAAACGCATGCGTCCGCCCGCCGCATCGGACATCAAGCTCCGGCGCGGCAAGCAGGGGAGGTTTGCCATGACCGAGAAAACCACACCGGATGATAATGCGGACGAGAATAATCCGATCGCACGCCGCAATTTCCTGCTGGGCGCCGGCACCGCCGTTGCCGCGGGCCTTGCCCCAAACGGTGCAGCGCAAGCACAACAGCCCACGGCTACCGCGTCGCCTGCTCCCACGCCGGAGCCGGACCAGTTCGTCACACTGACGGCACCGGAAGCCGCCTTCATCGTGACGGTCGTCGACACCCTCATTCCCGCCGACGAACTCTCCCCCTCGGGCAGCGAGTGCGGTGTCGCGATCTTCATTGACCGCCAGCTCGGGAGCGCCTGGGGCGGCGGCGCTAAAATGTATCGGGGCGGTCCTTTCCAC
>VAZQ01000001.1 GCA_005883115.1 Alphaproteobacteria bacterium
TACAATCTCCTGTGGCGCCGAATAATGTTCCCACTGGGCGGTCCGATGGCAATCGTATTCCGAGCAAAATCGGCGAAGACTGCAAAAAGTTGTTGAAAGGCAAATGCCCCTGGTGCTCGTGTCACCGCATTGATTTGGCGATGAAATTGGCAGATCGTGGCCACTATGACTGTGCCTGCAAGGTTGCGCCGGAATGGGCCGCATGCAACTTACAGGAGAACAGGGGGCTAGGTCAGCCGCGACCGTCTGCGCCAGCGCAACCGCAGCGCCCCCAGGAAAATTATTCCAACCGCCGCACCGAGAGGGCCGTCGCCGAGCCGCGCGTAAGGTGTGGGCGCGATGGGCTGCGGAAGAGGCGCATCAAACACGCCCTCGCTCCCAAGCGGCAGCGAGTTGATGATCCGCCCGAGCGGATCGACCACCGCGGAAATTCCGCTATTGGCTGCCCGCACTAGCGGAAGCCCTTCCTCAATCGCGCGTACGCGTGCCTGCTGAAAATGCTGGTAGGGACCCGCGCTGGCGCCGAACCAGCCGTCGTTGGTGAGGTTCAGGAGCCAGCCCGGACGGCCTCCGTTTCCAGCTACCGACGGCCAGTCGAGATATCGACCGACATGGCGATAGAGCCATCCCTCCTGTTCGCGGCGCGGAACCGCGTCGCCGGGGAAAATGATCTCGTAACAGATCAGCGGCAAAAAATTCGGCGCCCCAGGCGCTGGCTGATTGTGCCGGCGCTCGCCGGGGATGAATCCGCCGCGTACTTTGGTGAGCTGCACGAGACCGAGCCGCTCGAGCAAGTCTTGAAGCGGTAGGTACTCGCCGAACGGCACGAGATGAATCTTGTCATAGACGGAAAGGACCAGGCCGCCGTGGCCGATCACGTAAATCGAGTTGTATGCCCGCGTGACGGCGGTGCCGAGCGGTGTCTCAGGCGGGCGGATGGCACCAGTGATCAGCACGGTTCCCGCTGGCAGGAGCTTGCCAATTTGTGCAAGTGCCTCCGGCTCGCGCACGAGAAAGAAGGGGAATGCCGATTCTGGCCAGATCAGAATGCTGACATTGCGCAAGCCCATAGATTGTGGCCCGTCCGGACCTTCCGATAGCGCGAGATAGCGTCGCATCACTCCTTGCTTCTGCGAATAATTGAACTTCTCATCTTGCTGCAGATTGGGTTGCATAATGCGAAGTCGCACGCCCTCGACGAAGCGCGTTGGATTCCACTCCAGCCGCACGGCGCCATACACCGCAAGCGTCATCGTTACGGCGCCGCTCAGCACCACAACCAGCCAGCGCCGCCAAGTCGCGGCATCCTGGTCGGCGAGCACGGCAGGTGAGGCATAGAGTGCAACGGCGAGAAAGGTCAGGCCCCAGATACCCATCAGCGCCGCGCCCTGTGCGAGCCATAGCGGCGAGCTCAGCGCATAGCCGTAGGCATTCCAGGGAAAGCCGCTGAACAAGTGACCGCGCAGCCATTCCGTGAGCGTCAGCGAGGCGGCGAGGGCGAGAACGCGGGTCGCCCCCCCTGGCCAAATCAGTCGCGCCAGGGCGAGGCCGAATGCCGTGTAAAGCGCCATTGCCGCCGGTAGCGCAATAACTGCGAACGGCAGCAGCCAGCCGAAGGTCTTGGCGTCGACGAGAAACGCATAACCAATCCAATAGAGGCCAGCGAGGAAATAGCCGAAGCCGAACCACCAGCCTATGGTGGCAGCCGCCAGCACCCCGCCCAGGCGGCTGCCGGCTGTACCATCGACGAGCCAGACCAGGATAGGAAAGGTAACGAAGGGCACCGGCCAAATATCAGTCGGCGGAAGCGCGAGCGTCGAGGACGCCCCTGCGAGAGACGCAATGATGCAACGCCACCGTCCCCTTGCCAGTACGATGGTCTGCGCGAGGCGCCTGAGCGTCACGGCTGTCGGGCGGATTTGGACGGCCCTGTATCAGAGGAACGGTTGGCCTCCTCGCCGCTCATCGGCAAAGCGGAGGGGGACTTACTCGACGGCGCCGGCGTGGGCCCGACTTGCCGCCGTGTGACGTGTCGGCTGCCGTTCTGCTTGTCCAGGCCGCGGTAAATCCTGAGTTTCTTCACGCGGCGAGGATCCGCATCGAGGATTTCGAGCTCGAAAGGGCCGGGTCCCGGCACGAGTTCGCCGCGTACGGGCACGCGACCGATGCGGGCCGCCACGTATCCGGCAAGGGTGTCCACCTCCTGGGCGACGTCGCCCACATCGAATTCGCCACCAACGATCGAGGTTACGTCCTCGAGGCTAGCGCGAGCGTCCGCAAGGAACGAGCCGTCGGATTGGTGCACGACACCTGGCGGCGTATCTTGGTCGTGCTCGTCCGCGATCTCGCCAACGATCTGCTCGACAATATCTTCGATTGATACCACGCCGTCGGCGCCGCCATATTCATCGACAACGAGCGCGAGGTGGATGCGGGTCGTCTGCATCTTTGCTAGCAGATCGAGAACCGACATCGAGGGCGGCGCATACAAGATCTCGCGCACGATTTTGGTCGCCGAAAGCGGCATCGACAGGTTCACAGTCTTGAGATCGAGGCCGGCGGGAAGCGGTTTTTTGCGGCGCCGGTTGCTGTTTCCACTGACACTGGCGCGCACGGTCATAAAGGCGACGAGATCGCGGATATGGACCATGCCGACAGCGTCGTCGAGGGTTTCGTCATAAACCACCAGGCGCGAATGACCGGCACTTTCGAATACTTTCATCAGTTCGCCGAGGGCGATATCCCGCTGCACGCCGATGATATCGGCGCGCGGCACCATTACGTCCAACACGCGGCGCTCGCGCAGCCCGAGAATGTTCTTGAGCATGGCGCTTTCGGTCGGCGAGAAACCGGTCTCGCCGGCCCCGTTCTCGAGCACATCGCTGAGGTCGGCGCGGAACGTGCTTGATTTCCAGCGGAAGATTGTCCGCAGCGCCCGCGTGAACCAATTCTCGGCGTGCGCCGGCGCGCCTTCGCTGCGGCGTGGTATGGGCACGGGCAGATTGCGCGTCGCGCTCGGTTCGCTCGAACTGGGTGGTTCCGGATCAGGCATGGAGGCTAGGCGGCGCCGCGCGCGAGGTAGGGGTCGGGTACACCGAGGCGGGCAAGGATCGCGGCCTCGAGCCTTTCCATTGCAGCCGCTTGATCATGCGCGGGGTGATCGTAGCCCGCGAGGTGGAGAAATCCATGCACCGCCAAGTGTATAAGATGGTCCATAAAGGGCTTATGCTCGGCGCGCGCTTCACGTTCCGTCGTTTCATAGGCGATCACGATATCACCGAGCAGCCGGGGTATTCCACGAGTGCTCCGTGGCTCGCCGGCGGGAAAAGACAGCACATTGGTCGCCGCGTCCTTGCCGCGCCAGTGGCGGTTGAGCGCCCTGATGGCCGAGTCGTCGGTGAGCACGATAGCAATCTCGCCCATGAGCGTTGACGTGGCTGACGCTGCCTCGCGAATCGCGCGGCGAAGTAGCGCCTTCACGCTGCGTTGCTCAGTCCAGAGCCTGGATGCGACCACGATGTGGATCGCAGCCACGCCCGCTCGTGGCCGCGCCGTCGTGGGCGCACCTCGGTTGCGTTTCATAAACGCGATCTCCGTCCCGCTCGCGTGGAGCCCGACGCAATTCAGAGAGCTCATTCCTTGATCTCGCGTCCCCGGGCAGCTTTGAGCGCCGCTTTGTCGTAAGCGTCGACAATCCGTGCCACAAGCTCATGCCGAATGACATCTTCGGCGGTATAGACGACATGGCCAATTCCCTCGACGTTCCTCAGCAGCCGCGTTGCTTCGGCGAGGCCTGAGGTCTGCCCGGGCGGCAAATCCACCTGGCTCGGATCACCGGTCACGATCATACGGCTATTCTCACCCAATCGCGTCAGGAACATTTTCATCTGCATCGCCGTCGTATTCTGCGCCTCATCGAGGATGATGACCGCGTTCGAGAGCGTGCGCCCGCGCATGAAAGCGAGCGGAGCGATTTCGATCTCGCCGGTCTGCAGCGCGCGCTCGACGATCCGCGCATCCATGAGATCATACAGTGCGTCATAGATCGGGCGCAGATATGGATCGACTTTCTCACGCATATCGCCGGGAAGGAATCCGAGGCGCTCCCCCGCCTCGACCGCCGGACGGGAGAGAATGATGCGGTCCACTTCCTTGCGCTCGAACAACTGCACCGCATATGCGACCGCTAGCCAGGTCTTACCTGTGCCTGCCGGCCCGGTCCCGAAAACCAATGCGTGGCGCCGCAAGGCGCGGATATAGGCGTCCTGCGCCGCGGTGCGCGCGCGCACGGCGCGCTTGCGCAGATTGATCTCCTCGAAGCTTGGCCGCGCGGTAGCGGCGTCGTAGTCGAATAGCGAACCCTGTGCGATTGCCAAACGGATCGCGCCTTCGACGTCGCCGGACACCAGCTCGTCGCCGCGCCTGAGTTGCTCGTATAGACCTTCGAGTACCCGCCGCGACCGCTCCACGCCGTCACGCGAGCCTGCCAGCGTGACGTGATTCCCGCGCTGCTCGGCAACCACGCCGAGCCTGCGCTCGATCAGCGCCAGGTTCTGTCCGTATTGGCCGAACAACAAGGATGCGAGGCGGTTATCCTCGAACGCCAGCACGACCTGCGTCGCAGTATTGTCGCCGGCGAACGATCCACTGTCCGATCGAGAGGAGCGCAACGTTTCAGGCCTCCAGCATCGGTCCGGCGCCCAAGCCGGTGCCCGCAAAGTCGCCGAACAGGCTGTTGGGTCCGACTTCGGTGATCCTTACCGCCCTAATTTCGCCGATCATCGTCCGTGGCGCCATTACCTGAACCGGCTGCAGATATGGCGAGCGCCCGACGATCTGGCCAGGGTAACGTCCCGCCTTTTCGAACAGGACCTCGAAAGTGCGGCCATGACATTGCCCATTGAACGCGGCTTGCTGTCGGTCGATTACCGCCTGGAGGCGGTGGAGCCGCTCGGATTTCACGTCGTCGGGGATCTGACTCGGCAGGTCCGCGGCCGGCGTTCCCGGACGCGGCGAGTATTTGAAGGAGAAGGCGCTGGCGTAACCGACTTCATCCACCAGCGACAGCGTCGCGCGAAAGTCCTCCTCACTCTCGCCAGGGAAGCCCACGATGAAGTCGGACGAGAACGCCATTCGTGGCTGCGCGGCGCGCAGGCGCGCAACCGTTTTAACATAGGCGGCACGGGTATGGCGGCGGTTCATGCGCTTGAGGACACGGTCGGAACCCGTCTGCACGGGCAGGTGCAGATAGGGCATTAAGCTGGGCAGGTCACGATGTGCCGCGATCAGACTCGCGTCCATATCGCAGGGATGGCTGGTTGTGTAGCGAAGCCGCGCGATACCCGGGACATCGGCAAGCCGCTCCAGCAATCGTCCAAGTGTCCAGGTGGCACCATCGGATCCCTGGCCGTGATACGCATTGACGTTCTGGCCGATGAGCGTGATTTCGCGCACTCCGGCCTCGGCCAGTAACTCGACCTCCGCGATTATCTTCATTACTGGCCGCGACACCTCCGCGCCACGCGTGTAGGGAACGACGCAGAACGTGCAAAATTTATCGCAGCCCTCCTGCACGGTGACGAACGCACTAACGCCGCGCGCGCGTATGGCCTCGCGGCTCGGTGCTTTGAGGAGGTCGAATTTGTCCTCGGCCGGAAATTCGGTATCGACCACGGCGCCCTTGCGCTCGGTTCGGGCGAGCAATTCGGGCAGGCGATGGTAGCTTTGCGGCCCCACGACGAGATCGACCGACGGTGCGCGGCGGATGATCTCCTCTCCTTCGGCCTGAGCGACGCAGCCTGCAACCGCAATCGTCAACCGACGTCCCGCGCGCGCTGCGGCGGCCTTGAGCGCTCCGACGCGGCCCAGTTCGGAATACACTTTCTCTGCTGCTTTCTCGCGAATATGGCAGGTGTTGAGGATGATGAGGTCGGCTTCGCCAGCGTTCAGAGTCTCGGCAAAGCCCTCGGGTGCAAGCGTGTCCGCCATACGATGGGAGTCGTAGACGTTCATTTGGCAGCCGAAGGATTTGACGTAGAGCTTGCGCGGTCGGGTCATGCTGTCGGGTGGTCCTGCGCGTCTTCGCAGGTTAACGCTATGATGATCCTCGTAAACCTGAGCCGCGGCGCAATCGGCCGATGCGGGGGTTTTTACCCGCCTTGGGGCGAAAAGAAAATGGGTGTGGACTGCTTTGTTCGCTAGTCCGGAGCACGGATGTCGGCTTCTTTGACAACCTTGGACCATTTGCCGATCTCGGATTTGATATAGCGATCGACCCCCTCGGGCGTGTCGATGTCGATTGTCATTCCGAGATCGGCGAATCGTTGCCGAGTATCCGGCTGGCCGACGAGCTGTGTCACCTCCGTGTTCAACCGCCGCACGATTTCCCGTGGAGTTGCCGCCGGCGCTACCAGTGCGAACCAAGTTGCCGCGTCGAAGCCGGGCAGCGCCGCCTCCGCGACGGTGGGAATTTCGAGTGCGGTGGCGGCGCGTTGTGCGCTGGTGACGGCGAGTGCACGCAGCGAGCCTGCCTTCACATTACCGATGACGGCGGAGAGGTTCGCGAACATCAAGTGCAGCTGACCGCCGAGGAGATCATTGATTGCCGGTGCCTCCCCGCGATACGCGACGTGCACCATCTTGATCCCAGCTAAAATCGAAAAAAGCTCACCTGCCATGTGCGGCGTAGTCCCGAGCCCCCCCGATCCGAAATTGATCGTGCCCGGTCTGGCTTTCGCCAACGCGATCAGATCCTGTACCGACGGGGCCGGCACCGACGGATGAACGACCAGCACCAGCGGCGACACGCCAGCCGCCGAAACTCCGGCGAAGTCTCTTGCGGCATCGATTGAGAACTTGCGATAGAGCGCTGGTGCGACCGCGAGAGTGGTCTGGCTGCCCATCATCAGCGTGTAACCGTCGGCGGCCGATTTCGCCACCATTTCCGTGGCGATCATCCCACTTGCGCCGGGGCGGTTCTCAACCAGAACCGATTGACCGAGCGTTTCACTCAGCTTCTGTGCCAGAATTCTCGCGGCGACATCGGTCCCACCGCCAGCGGCAAAGCCGACCACAATTTTGATGGGCCGATCCGGGTATGGCGTTGTTTGGCCCTCGGCCGCAGATAATGACGCCGCAGCCAGGACGAGACCAAGCAAAAGGGCAGGCAGCATCGTTCGCGGCAAGCTTTCGTCCTCAGTCGCGAGACTCAGCGTTTCGGCTTGTCCTCGAGCGGCACTGCGTAGAGCTCCAGACGATGGTCGACCAACCGATAACCGAGGCGCCGGGCGATGTCGGCCTGGAGGCGTTCGATATCTTCGGATTGAAATTCGATCACTTCGCCCGTGCGCAGATTGATGAGGTGGTCGTGATGGCTGTCGGGCATCTGCTCATAGCGCGCGCGGCCGTTGCGGAACTCATGCCGTTCGATGATGCCGGCGTCCTCAAACAGCTTCACCGTCCGATAAACCGTCGAGATCGAGATGCGATCGTCAACCGCTGAGCAGCGCCGGTAGAGCTCTTCCACGTCCGGGTGGTCATCCGCCGCTGCCAGCACGCGCGCGATCACGCGGCGCTGTTCGGTCATGCGCATGCCCTTGGCGCTGCATAGAGCTTCGACATCTCTGGGCTTCGGCGCGTTCACGACGCTTCTCCGTGCCACCGCAATATCACGGTAGGCTGCTGAAAGCCATTGCATCCCGAATAGGCCATTGCCCCTGGGCAGGCTGACTGTTTCAGCGCGTGTTACCAATCACAGCAGATCGCGGCGAAGAACAAGCGCCACGGAGGCTTGGCCCAGCTCATAGTACGAGTTTCGCCGCCCAATTTCCCGAAAACCGGCACGGCGATAAAGTCGAAGCGCCGAGACGTTGCCCGCGTCGACCTCGAGAAAAACGCAGCGCGCGCCGAGCGCGGCGAGTCGGCGCAGGTGAGTCTCGAGCAGTTGCCGCCCCAACCCGCGTCCTCGTCCCATCGAGGCGACAGCAATCGACAAAATCTCTGCCTCGTCCACAACGAGCCGTGACAGGATGAATCCGGCGAGACGCTCTCCCGCTGTGGCGCGGTGCGCCAGCACATTTCGATCCGACAGCAAGCGCTCGAATTCGTCCTCGCTCCATCCGTGATGAAACGAGGCTGCATGCAGCGCCGCCAACGCGCAAGCGTCGGCTGGGCCGGCTTGCGATAGCCTCGTTTGCCGGCTGAATAGGCGACCGATGATGCCCTTCATCGGCGAGGTAGACGCGCGCCGTCTTGTGGCCGCGCGTCAGGTTCGCGCAGGTAGAGCGGTTTCGGCGCGCCGTGAGCTTCCGGTGCAGCGGCGCCGAGCCGCGCGATCCACTCGATATCGGGCGCGCCGCGCTGCTCGATCGACAGTGGGGGGTCGGCCCCTTTCGGCCAGGCCGCCGCCACCTTCTTGGCACCAGAACCGATGATGCGTGCAGGTGCCGTCATCGCCGCGCGTGTGGCATCACGTACTGTTGCCATCCGAGGAGGCACCAGGGTGCGCCCATTGACCCCGAACACCTGCAGATAGATATGCTCGTGGCGCGCGTCGATCGTTGCAACGACCTGAGTGCCGTCATCGGCGGCGATCAGGGGCGCTGCGAATGCGGCAAGCGTGGAAAGTCCGATCGCGGGTTTTCCCGCCACTAATGCGATGCCACGTGCCGCCGATATTCCAACGCGGAGCCCGGTGAAACTGCCGGGCCCCGTGGTGACCGCGATGCGGTCGAGGTCGGCGAACTCGAACCCGCCCTCGTTCATCACGCGTGCGATGAGCGGCATTAGGTGCTCGGCGTGGCCGCGCGCCATGCCGCGGGTCTCACTGGCGAGAACCCCGCTGCTGGTATCGAACACGGCGGCCGAGCAGGCCTCCAGCGCGGTGTCGATGGCAAGGACGCGCATGGCTCACCTTCGCCGCCGTCATCCATGGACAAGGCGGGTGAAACGCCGACGGTACGTTTTGCTGCTGTTATTGCTTCGCCGGTCGATTCGGATCCAGGTCATGCCATTGGCCGGACTTCGACCACGTCCGGCAAGTAATGGCGCAGCAGGTTTTCAATGCCGTGACGCAGCGTCGCGGTCGACGATGGACAGCCGGAACAGGCGCCCTTCATGTCGAGATATACGATGCCGTCCTTGAACCCGCGGAAGGTAATATCACCGCCGTCATTGGCGACGGCTGGGCGGACCCGCGCCTCGATCAATTCTTTGATCGCAGCAACGGTTTCGGAATCCTTCGCTTCGAAAAACTCATCGCCATCTGCCGATGCGGTGGCCTCGACGCCGCTTACGATCGGAGCACCAGACATGCAATGCTCCATTATGGCGCCGAGAATCGCGGGCTTGAGCTGCTGCCATTCGCCGGCGCTCTTCGTGACCGCGATGAAATCGGAGCCGAAAAACACGCCGGATACTCCCGTGATCTCGAACAGACGTTCAGCCAGGGGGGATTGGGCGGCCGACTGCTTGTCGCGCATGTCGAGCGTCCCGCTCGTCAGCACGGCCCGTCCGGGCAGGAACTTGAGTGTTGCCGGATTTGGGGTCGGCTCCGTCTGAATGAACATGGCCTGCTCCTTCCAATCGCAGGATGAAGGCGTCCCAGCGTCATTCTAATAGGTGGCCCGTCCCGGCGGAAGTTCAACCCGTCCCAAATCGTCGCGCGGACAACGAGAGATGAGTGGCCTGTGCCTCGATATCGCTTTGCTCGGCGGCACAGGATGGCGGGCCGAAATTCCGCGCGCGTTACGACATGGCGTCGAGCTCTTCGTCGCTGAGATGGCCGGGGACGATGGCGACCGGAATGGGGAACTCGCCCGCGTTCTTGCCGACGCTAGAGACCAGCGGGCCTGGCCCCTCTTTGCCGGTTGCGGCGGCGAGTACCAGGATGGCGATGTCTTCGTCGTCTTCGATGAGATTAAGCACTTCCTGCGCTTTGTCGCCTTCCCGGATCACCCGCTGCGGCATCACGCCGGTGATGCTGGACGAGCGCGCGGCGTGACGGTCGAGCACGGCATTCGCCTCCTCGTGCGCCTCCGCACGCATGATGTCAGCGACGCCGAGCCATTGCTGGTTATGGTCGCGGGTCTCGATCACGCGCAGCATGAGCACGGTTGCGCCGATGCGCAGCGCACGCCGGCTCGCGAAATAGAGCGCCCTGTCGCATTCTGGAGAATCGTCGATGACGACCATGAACTTCGGCGAGTGACCTGCCTCGTAGCTGCGGCGCTTCTTGCTCATCGGCTCCCCCGGCCGTCATCGGATGTCGTTTTGTGAGGCGGTTTCTCGGCGCGCCGGCTCTTTGCGCCCACAAACGCCGCGCGGCCACCGGCGACGTTAAGTCGAAAATCCTGCCATGGTCTTCAGGGACAGCACAAGTCCACTCCGGGCAAACACTTCCAGACGCGGATGATGCTTGGTGATCAGCGGCGCACGAAGCCGACGATGTCCTTGACCGCTTTCATGGTCTCCGTGGCCAGACTACGCGCGCGGGCAGCGCCATCCGCAAGAACCGAATCGATATAAATGGGATCCGCCATGAGCCGCTTCATCTCGGCATTGATCGGGCCGAGCTTAGCGACTGCAAGGTCGACCAGCGCGGCCTTGAACGTCGAGAATTGCGCGCCGCCGAATTCGTTGAGAATATCCGCCTTGGTCTTTCCCGAAAGCGCCGCATGGATTCCCACAAGGTTGTCGGCCTCGGGGCGTTGCTCGAGTGCCGTCTCGTCGTGCGGCAGGGGATGTGGATCGGTTTTGGCCCGGCGGATCTTGTGCGCGATCGCATCGGCATCGTCTGTCAAGTTGATGCGCGACTGGTCCGAGGGATCCGATTTCGACATTTTCTTCAAACCGTCACGCAGCGACATCACCCGCGTCGCAGGCCCTTGAATCAGCGGCTCGGGCTGGGGAAAGAACGCCTCCCCATAACCGTGTGCGTGGATGGATTTTGCGAAATCATTGTTGAATTTCTGCGCGATATCGCGCGAGAGCTCTAGGTGTTGTTTCTGGTCCTCTCCTACTGGCACGTGGGTTGCCCGGTAGATGAGAATGTCGGCGGCCATGAGTGTCGGATAAGCGTAGAGCCCGACAGAGGCATTCTCGCGGTCTTTTCCCGCCTTCTCCTTGAATTGAGTCATACGGTTGAGCCAGCCCAAGCGGGCCACGCAGTTGAAGATCCAGGCAAGCTCGGCGTGCTCCGCGACCTGGCTCTGATTGAAGACGATGTGTTTGGTCGGATCGATGCCGCAGGCGATAAAAGCGGCGGTCACCTCGCGCGTGTTCTTCGGCAGTTGCTCGGCGCCGCCCCAGACCGCGAGCGGTTGTGTGATCGCGTGCAAGTCGACGACGCAGTAGAGGCACTCATACTTGTCCTGCAACGCGACAAACTTTGCGATCGCGCCGAGATAATTACCGAGATGAAGATTGCCGGTCGGCTGTACGCCGGAAAACACTCGTTCCTTGAAAGGCATGCGGAAACCTCGCCGATCGCGCTGCCAGATGGCACGACGGACGGCGCAGGTGCAAGTGCAGCTCGGGGCCGCTACCGTGGCTGCATTCACACGGGGGATGGCTGCACGTCCTGCGAAGCGCGATTGCCTCGAGCCGTTCGACCGCTATATTGCGCGCGCTTTTGCATGGGAGAGCTTTCGGATGGCCTCGGCGCGATTTGATGTTCTCGGTATCGGCAATGCGATCGTTGATGTGATCGCGCGGACCGACGACGCCTTCCTTGCGCAGCAAAAAATGCGCAAAGGCACCATGCAGCTGATCGATGAGGCACGGGCCGCGAAGCTTTACGACGCCATGGGCCCGGCCGTGGAGGTTTCCGGTGGCTCCGCGGCCAATACGATCGTCGGGGTCGCGAGCTTGGGGGCGCGCGCGGCCTTCATTGGAAAGGTCAAGGATGATGAGCTTGGGCGCGTCTTTGCCCATGACATCCGCGCGGCGGGTGTCGCCTTTGCGACGCCGCCCGCATCGGCCGGCCCATCCACGGCATGTTGTTACGTGCTGGTGACGCCCGACGGCGAGCGCACGATGAACACCTATCTCGGCGCCGCTCAGGATTTGCATCCCAACGACATCGACGCGGATGCCATTACTGCCGCTCAAATCATTTATCTTGAAGGCTACCTCTGGGATCCGCCTCGCGCCAAGGAAGCTTTCCTCAAGGCTGCGAAGATCGCGCACGCGGCGGAGCGCGATGTCGCCCTCACATTGTCGGATGCGTTCTGCGTCGATCGCTATCGCTTGGAATTTCTCGAGCTCATTCGGGCCGGCACGGTGGACCTCGTCTTCGCCAATGAGCGCGAGCTGCACAGCCTGTACGAGACGGCCGATTTCGACACGGCGCTGAATGCGTTGCGCAGCGACGCGCGACTGGGCGTCGTTACTCGCAGTGAAAAAGGCTGCTTGGTCGTCACGCGCGAGCAAACGCAGGCGATTCCGGCGAGCCCCGTAGAGCGCCTGGTGGATGCCACTGGCGCCGGCGACCTGTTCGCGGCAGGCTTCCTGACCGGCCTCTCGCGCGGCACCGACTATCGCACCGCGGCGCGGCTGGGCGCAGTGGTTGCGGCCGAAGTGATCCAGCATCTTGGAGCCCGGCCAGAGACCTCGCTCAAGGCCTTGGCGCAGGACAACGGCTTCGATCTGTGAAGGAGCAAGGCCCCGGCCCCGGTCCTGGGGCTGGAGCGGGGGGAGGGCCTCACCAAGTGCGGCTTGCCGAGCCGTTAAGCCGCGGCCCAATCAGCACATCGCGCGCCTTATCCACAGCGATTCACAGAAATCAGCAGTGGGTGCTCGAATGTCTCGGAACTGTCGCGGTGATCCGGCATTTGGTGCCGGCAAGTTCCCAGCGGACACGCTTCATCGCCAGGAGGAAATTATGGGTTCCTTCGCAGAGGGTCTCCCGAACCGGTTCCCGGTCGGCACACGATATGTAGTCGAGGGCCATGGCGGCGCCCAAGGAGCCCTTCGCATCCATTTGCGATATCTCGAGTTTCCCGACGGCAGGCAAGTCAAACTCCCAGCCGACGTCGCGCATCGGACACGCTCGCAGCGCCGCCGAGGCGCACGGCGCGCTAGGGGCCGAAAATAATTTTGCGCACAGGAAACCCGGGCGAGACCTGGGCGTTGAACCGACAGCGCCGGGTGGAGTGCCCCCCAGCCCCCAACCCCTCACCCATCCGGCGATTAGACCCTGGCCCTTTTGGCCGGGGTCTTCCTTTCTGGGAGGGGCGGCAAGAAACAGGCGAATACGCGGCGGCGGCCTCTGTCCTCCAGACAAACCGCGCGTTCTGTCCCGCGTTGCCGTCGCGACTGACGACGTGTGATCGATTAAGGACGCCCCACGACTAGATCATCACGATGCACCATCTCGGTGCGGCCGCCAAATCCGAGAATTGAAAGAATGTCGCCGGACGGGCGGCCTTTAATCTTGACCGCGTCGTCCGCGTCGTACGCGACAAGCCCGCGGCCGACCTCAGCGCCGTCTGGCCCGCGGATGACGACCGCGTCGCCCCGCGCGAAACTTCCGTCGACTTGGATGACGCCGGCCGGGAGCAGGCTCTTGCCGCTGCGCAAGGCCGCCACCGCGCCGGCATCGATTGTGAGGACGCCTTTGGGCTCGAGCGAGCCTGCAATCCATTTCTTGCGCGCAGTGATCGGATTGGCCGGCGTCATAAACCAAGTGCAGCGCGCCCCCTCGGCAATCGCCTTGAGCGGATGCGCGACACGGCCGGATGCAATCACCATGTGTGTGCCGCCGTGCGTCGCGATCTTGGCGGCTTCGATTTTGGTCTGCATGCCGCCGCGCGAGAGTTCGGAGCCGGCGGCGCCTGCCATTGCTTCGATATCAGGTGTGATGCACTCCACCAGTGGTACCAGCTTGGCTTTGGTATTGCCGGCGGGCGGGGCGTCATAAAGACCATCCACGTCCGAGAGCAGCACCAGGAGGTCGGCACTCGCCATCGTAGCCACCCGGGCGGCCAACCGGTCGTTATCTCCGTACCGAATCTCGTTAGTCGCTACCGTATCGTTCTCGTTGATCACTGGAACGGCTCGCCACTCGAGCAACTTCTCGATCGTCGAGCGAGCATTGAGATAGCGGCGTCGCTCCTCTGTATCCTGCAGCGTGACCAAGACCTGCCCCGCCGCAATGTCGTGTCGTCCGAGCACCTCCGACCAAGTACGTGCCAGCGCGATCTGCCCGACAGCAGCGGCCGCCTGGCTATCCTCGAGCTTGAGCGGTCCTGCTGTCAGCTTGAGCACGGCGCGGCCGAGCGCGATGGCTCCCGATGAGACGACCAGCACGTCGCGCTGATTTCGATGCAGACTGGCAAGATCATCGGCAAGCGACGAAAGCCAGGTCTTATGCAATCCCCCACCCTCGCTGTCGACCAGCAGCGAAGAGCCGACCTTCACCACTAACCGGCGGAAGTCGGCGAGGGACGGCGCTTTGCGGGACATGGCGACAAATTTCGTCTGGCCGGTGGCAGGCGACAACCATTGTCGCGCTGATGCGTTGTTTAGCATGCGTCTTCGGGTTCACGCCAAGGCGTAAGTGCATGAGTAAGGCTTTCATCGGCACGTCAGGCTGGACCTATGACGGTTGGCGCGGCCGGTTCTATCTCGAGAACCTGCGGAAACGCGACTGGCTCGCCTGGTACGGAAGTCAATTTCCAACCACCGAGATCAACGGGTCGTTCTACCGCACGCCTTCATTGGATGCGGTGCGGACCTGGCGTGATCAGACCCCCCGCGATTTTCTGTTCGCGTGGAAGGCGTCTAAGTTCATCACGCATTGGAAGCGGCTGGGCGAGGCATGCGCGAACTCGATCGAGTTGATGGAGACTCGGCTCAAGGCGCTGTCGCCGAAGATCGGCGCGGTCCTGTTCCAGCTTCCGCCGCAATTTTCGAAAAATCGCGATCGGCTGGCGTCATTCCTGGACATGCTTCCGCGCGGCTATCGGTTCGCATTCGAATTTCGTCATAAGAGTTGGTACGACGATGAAATTTTCAGTCTCCTGCACCAGCATGACGTGTCGCTATGTCTATCCGATCATCACGATGCGCCCTCGCCCTGGCAAGTAACTGCGCGCCATGTCTACGTACGCGGGCACGGGCCTGGCGGACGCTACAAAGGTCATTATTCGGATCGGACGCTGCGGGCCTGGGCGCGCGACATTGCTGGATGGCGCCGGCAGCGGCGGACCGTCTTCGTTTATTTCGACAATGACCAGAAGAGCGCCGCCCCGGCCGATGCACGCAGGTTGATGGAGATGCTCAAGATCGACCGGATCTGACTGGTCGACGATGCTAGACGCGCGCGTAATTGGGTCATTCGGTTCACCCGCGCGGATGCCACGCCTTTGCGGCGACCGCCGGTCGCTTTTGGTCCTGTTCGATGAGGCTCAATAAGGCGCGCAGGACATTCGACAAGCCGGCGCCGGTCACGGCTGAAACGACAAGCGGCGGGGTCTCGGCCGCGCGGTTAAGCCGTGCGCTCTGCTGCTTCAGCTGCTCCGGCGTCAGGGCATCGGCCTTGCTCAATGCCACGACCTCCGGCTTGTCCCCGAGTCCCTGGCCGTAGGCTTCGAGTTCCGCACGCACCGTATTATAGGCTCGTCCGGCGTGCTCGATCGTGCCGTCGACAAGGTGCAGGAGCGCGCGGCAGCGCTCAACGTGACCGAGAAAACGGTCACCAAGCCCGCTACCCTCATGCGCGCCCTCGATCAGTCCGGGAATGTCTGCGAGCACGAATTCGCGGCCGTCGATCTCGACCACGCCGAGTTGGGGATGCAAGGTAGTGAAGGGATAATCGGCAATCTTCGGCTTGGCCGCGCTAACTGTCGCGAGGAACGTGGATTTTCCAGCGTTGGGCAGGCCGATAATGCCGGCGTCGGCAATTAGCTTCAGGCGCAGCCTGATTGTGAGCTCCTCACCAGCTTGGCCGGGATTGGCATGGCGCGGCGCACGGTTGGTCGAGCTCTTAAAATGGGCGTTGCCAAAACCGCCATTACCGCCGCGCGCGATCACCACCCGTTGACCCACAGCGCTGAGGTCCGCCAGCAATGTCTCGCCGTCTTCCGTGTAGACCTGCGTTCCGGCCGGCACCTTAAGCACGATGTCCTCGCCGCTCGCGCCGTGGCGATCCTTGCCCATGCCAGCGCGACCGTTCTTGGCTTTGAAGTGCTGCTGGTAGCGGTAGTCTATAAGCGTATTGAGGCCCTCGACGGCCTCTACGATCACGTCGCCTCCTTTACCGCCATCGCCTCCGTTCGGTCCGCCGAACTCGATGAATTTCTCCCGCCGGAACGACACACAGCCGTTCCCGCCGTCGCCCGAGCGGACATAAACCTTGGCCTCATCGAGGAACTTCATGCCGCACGATACGCGATCGCGGGCGCAAAATACGAGACCTCTGCGCGCGGCGCTGCTCACGCGACAGGAAATCAACCTCCGAGTTCCGGATCAGATGATGGGGAAGTATCCGTCGGGAGGGGCCAGGGCGGGCCATGCCTCACTGATGCGGCCCAAGAGGCCGCTCCCGACGCTACCGTTCGCCAAGTCCACCGCTACGCCTCGGCCCGAACGCTGCCGCGGCGATCATCGCGGCTAAAATAACCCGGGGGCATATCACCTCCTCGGTTATCGTCACCCCGATAGTGACCTGTGCACTTAATAATTCTGGTCACGGCAAGGCCGGCTGTCAATGGCGGCTCGCCAGTCGCCGTTCAAATGATGTGTCATTAGGTTCCAAGCTTTAGACGGCTCCTGGCTTTGCCCCACGCTGCTGTCGCGCTCTCATCCAGCGCCTGCGGTCGAGCCGAAATCGATCGAATGGTGCGGACGAGGCGAGCGAGCGGATGCGATAGAGCTCGACTCCTGTCCACTCGAACCCGCATTTCTCCAACACGCGGCGCGATGCCGGATTGCTCGCGCGCGCCGGCGTGCAGCATCTCGTAGCCGAGATCGTCGAAGGCGTAATCAATTACGGCACGCGCCGCTTCGGTGGCGTAGCCAGTGCCCCAGAATGCAAAGGCGAGCCAATACCCGAGCTCGGGCGAGTCTCCGGGACGCTGGGCAACTCCGCAGGCGCCGAGCACCGTGTCATCACGTCTGACGATGAGAAATACGGTCTCGCCGGAGCTTGCGTTGACGCCAGTGATAAAGCGTTGCGCATCGGCGATCCCATACGGATGGGGAATGCGCAGTGTGTTTTCCGCAATGCGCCGATCGTTGACGAGCGCGGCGATGGTTTTTGCATCCTGCGCGCGCGGCGCCCGCAACACTAACCGCTCCGTTTGGATGAGCCGAATACATCTCTCCTGGATGGCATGCGGCGCAATCTGGTTGGGCAATGTCATCACACGGGCTCCTCAGAAACCAAGAGGGGAGCCGGATGCCGGCTCCCCTCTTGGTACCCGTAGGTCCGCCGGTTTCATTGCATCCGGCAGACCTCGATGAAGTCTACCGCCTATTCGGTCGCTGCCTGCGCTAACGGCAGAACCGATACGAAGACTCTGCCTTTCGCTTTGGTACGGAATTCGACGCGACCATTGATCAGCGCGAACAGACTGTGATCCTTGGCAAGTCCGACATTGGCGCCAGGATGCCATTTGGTCCCGCGTTGGCGCGCAATGATGTTGCCGGCCAGCACTTGCTCGCCGCCGAAAGTCTTCAGCCCCAGCCGCTGACTATGCGAGTCGCGGCCGTTACGGGATGATCCGCCTGCTTTTTTGTGTGCCATGGCTTCAGGGTCCTTAACGCTTGGTCGTTATCTAGTGCAACTTTGTGGCGAAATCATCCCTTGCTCTTGCCTTTTCCACTCGGTTTTCCCTTGGCGGGCGTCTTTGACTTGGAGCGCTTCTTCGCGGTCTTGTCCTTGGTTGGCCCTTTCGCCATTGCCTTTCGCGTGGGCGCCTTGCCCTCCGTCGTCTGCGCTCCCTCGACGGCGGCCGCTGCGGGAGCGGCGGCGACCGGCTTCGCCTCGCGTTGCGGGAGTTTGGTCGGCCTGGCGCCGTCGGTGAGGATTTCGGTTACGCGAACAAGCGTGAATTCCTGCCGATGGCCGCGCTTCCTGCGTGAATTCTTGCGGCGCCGTTTCTTGAAGACGATGATCGTCGGCCCGCGTCCTTGCTCCAGTACTTCGGCAGCGACCGAAGCGCCGGCAATCGTCGGTTGCCCGAGCGTGATGTTATCGCCGCCGACCACCAACACCTCGCCGAACTGGACGATTTCACCGGGATTAGCCTTGATTTTGTCTACCCTGACGACGTCCTCGGCAGCCACGCGGTATTGTTTTCCGCCGGTTCTTATGACTGCGAACATGGTTTTGTCCTCGGTTCGATCCGGCGCTCAGGTCGATGGACCCGCTTCCCGTCGTGTGTGACTTTGCGGTCTTACCCGCGCTTACGGGGATGCGGAACCCGCACGATCCGCGTCCACTTCCCCTTGGCGGAGATCAGCGTTTAAAAACGCAAGTGGGGCGGGGCTAAGCGGCGTGCTTATGGCGGGCAGCCCCGAAACTGTCAAGGAAATGGGCGCTGGACGGCGGATAGGTCATTCGCCGAGCCTTGGACAAATCCTTTCAATTTGCGCGCCAACATGCGCTTTCCATATAAGGGGCGAAGCACGAGCCTGACATGAGCGTCCTGGCCCACCACCCTTTCATCAAAATGAACGGCCTCGGCAACGAGATCGTCGTGGTCGACATGCGAGCGCAGACAGCAACCATCGCTGCATCCGAGGCGCGCGCGGCAGCACAGTCCACGGGTGCGCCATATGATCAACTGATGGCCCTCCATGCGCCGCGCACACCCGGAACCGATGCGTATGTTCGCATCTACAACAACGACGGCTCAGAAAGCGGCGCGTGCGGCAACGGCATGCGTTGTGTTGGCGAGCTACTGTTCAAGGAAACCGGAAAGAGCGCTTAGATACTGGAAACGGGGCCCGGGTTGCTGACCTGCTGGAAGGGTGACCGGCCGCTGATCTCGACCGTGGATATGGGCAAGCCGCGCTTTGCGTGGAACGAGATCCCGCTTGCGCAGGAAATCAAGGACACCCGCGCCATCGAGCTGCGGATCGGTCCGGTCGACAAGCCGATCCTGCATTCACCTTCCGTCGTCAGCATGGGTAATCCCCACGCGATCTTCTGGGTGGCCGACGTAGCCGCCTACGGCCTTGGCAAGATCGGACCGCTACTGGAGAATCACCCGATCTTTCCGGAGCGGGCCAACATTTCGCTAGCGCACGTGGCTTCCCGTGAGCATCTCATCGTACGCACATGGGAGCGTGGCGCCGGGCTCACTAAGGCGTGCGGCTCGGCTGCGTGCGCCTGTGCGGTGGCAGCGGCGCGCCTCGGTCTTGTCGAGCGCGCCGTCACGGTGGCGCTGCCTGGCGGCGAGCTGCGTATCCAATGGCGCGCGAGCGACGACCATGTGCTGATGACTGGCCCGGTGGCTTATGAGTACGAAGGCAAATTCGACCCGGCGCTGTTCGTCGCGAGCGTGAACCCATGAGCGTCAATGTTGTGAGCTTCGGCTGTCGCCTTAATGCTTGCGAGGGAGAGGTGATCCGTCGTCAGGCGCAGGCAGCCGGTGTCGTTGATGCCGTCATTGTCAACACATGTGCGGTGACGGCCGAGGCGGTGCGGCAGTCACGCCAGGCGATCCGCAGGCTCAAGCGGGAACATCCCGCGGCGAGCATCGTGGTCACCGGCTGCGCGGCGCAAACCCAGCCGAGCACCTTCGCCAACATGGCGGAGGTCGCATTGGTGTTGGGCAACGAGGACAAGCTCAGCGCGCGGACTTGGCGCAACCATCGCGATCTTTTGGCGGGATCATCCTTTGGTCTCGCCACCGAAGAAAAGGTCGTGGTCAACGATATTATGGCAGTGACGCAGACGGCTGCACATCTCATCGATGGTCTCGATGGACGCGCGCGCGCCTTCGTGCAGGTGCAGAACGGGTGTGACCATCGCTGTACCTTCTGCATCATTCCGTACGGCCGCGGCAATTCGCGCTCGGTACCCATGGGCGAGGTGGTCGCTCAGGTGCGCAGGATCTGCGCGGGTGGATATCGGGAAGTCGTTCTCACCGGCGTCGACCTCACGAGCTATGGCACCAATCTTGCGGGCTCGCCCAAGCTTGGGACGCTGGTGAAGCAGATTTTGAAACACGTGCCGGAACTCGCACGGCTGCGGCTCTCGTCGATTGATGCAGTCGAAGTCGACCCCGATCTTCTCGATGCGTTTGCCAATGACGCCCGGCTGATGCCGCATCTGCATCTCTCGCTGCAGGCGGGCGATGATCTCATCCTCAAGCGTATGAAGCGGCGCCATCTGCGCGCGGACGCGATTGCGTTTTGCGAAGGGGTGCGGCGCGTGCGCCCAGACGTCGTCTTCGGCGGCGATATCATCGCCGGGTTCCCAACCGAGACGGAGGATATGTTTGCCCGCTCGCTCGATCTAGTCGATGCGTGCGGGCTCACGCATTTGCACGTGTTTCCGTTCTCGCCCCGGCCCGGCACCCCCGCTGCGCGTATGCCGCAAATCAACCGGAATATCATCAAGGAACGTGCTCGCCGACTGCGCGAACAAGGCGAAGCGGCGCTGCGCCGTCACCTGGAGGTGCAAGTTGGCGCAAGGCGGCAGGTGCTGATCGAATCCGGTGAACTTGGCCGCACCGAGAATTTCACCCGCGCACGCCTTTCCTCGCCGATAGAGCCGGGGACCATCCTCGATGTCACTGTCATAGGCCATGACGGCGGCCAACTCCTCGCGGCATAGGCGCACGCGAGACTATTGGTTGGTCGCCTGCTATAGTTCGAGGATCCATTCGGAGTCTGAAATGTCGGAATCTCGCGATCACATCGTTACCAGTATTGAGGCGCTCGAGCACATCTATGGAGAGCCTTTCGGGCCATCGATCGCCAAAGAGACTGACCGCGTCACCAGCCATTACCGCGCGTTTATCGAGGCGGCGCCGTTCTTCGCGTTAGCCACCGCAGGGCCTGAGGGCCTTGATTGCTCCCCGCGCGGTGATGCCCCCGGTTTCGTGCGTGTCCACGACGAGAAAACGCTGCTTGTTCCCGACCGGCGCGGCAACAATCGCATCGACAGCTGGCGCAATATCCTTTCCGACCCGCGCGTGGCGCTCCTGTTCCTCATTCCAGGCTGCGGCGAGACCATTCGCGTCAATGGCCGCGCCGCAATCTCGACTGATCCGGCGCTCGCGCAGAGCTTCAGCGTTGACGGCAAGAGCCCGCGTGCCGTGCTCATCGTGTCCGTCGAGCGTGTGTTCTATCAGTGCTCGAAGGCAATCGTGCGCTCGAAACTGTGGGATGCCTCGCGCCACATCGATCGCAAGAGCCTGCCCAGCAATGGCACGATTCTAGCCGACTTGACCGGCGGACGGATCGGCGGCGAGGCTCACGACCGGGATGCGCCGGAGCGTTTGAAGGCGACGCTCTACTGAGACATCGGTGATTTCGGCCTGGTCATTCGGCAAGGGCATCGGCAGACCATCCACATCTCTGCAATAAATCCTGCATGTGTGACGGCACGGGCGCGGTGATGCGGATCGGCGGGCGATTGGTGTAGAGCGGCACAACGATTTGCCGTGAGTGCAGGTGCAGGCCGGGAGCCGCGTTCCGCGGCGAGCTTCCGTAGACGCTGTCACCAATGATCGGCCATCCCATGGCGGCGCAATGTACGCGCAGCTGATGCGTGCGGCCCGTGAGAGGCTCGAGCGCAAGCCATGTGATGCCAATGATCTGGGCCTCGCCCGATGCCGGATAGCTGGGCGTCCGTCCCATCACCTTCCATGTGGTGACGGCCGGCTGCCCCGAGGGATCGTGCTTCATCCACCAGCCGCGCGCCGCGTCCTTGCGGCCGAGGGGAAGTTCGATGCGGCCCTCCTCCTGTGTCGGCCCGCCGGCGACCACCGCCCAGTATCTTTTACCGACCTGCCCGTTCTTGAACAGCCGGCCGAGCGCGGCCAGCGCCTTGCGGTGGCGGCCAAGCACAAGACAGCCGGACGTATCGCGATCGAGTCGATGCGCGAGTGCTGGCGGCCGCGGCAGCCCGAAACTCAGTGCGCCGAAATAGTCCTCGAGGCTCTCGCCGCCCTTCGGTCCCTTATGCACCGGCAAACCCGCGGGCTTGTCGATCACCAGCATGAGGCCATCGCGATAGATGAGCCGAGCCACTATCTCTTCGGCGGTCATGTCACTTACCAAGCTTGGGCGAAACCGCTATCACGCCCGTAATCCCGAGCGAACCAGAACAATATGAACGATCAAACGAGCGAGAAGCAAAGCTGGTGGCAGCGGCTCAGCGGAGGTCTCAAGCGCACGTCCTCCTCGATCGGCGGCACTGTCAGCGATCTCGTGGCCAAGCGCAGGCTCGACCAGACGCTGCTCGATGAAATCGAGGATCTGCTCATTCGCGTCGATCTCGGCGTTGAAACGGCGGCAAGGATCGCGGCGGCAGTCGGCGAAGGACGCTATAACAAATCGATCACGACCGATGAGGTGAAGGCGGTCGTCGCCGCTGAAGTGGAAAAGGTCCTCACGCCGGTGGCCAAACCGCTCGCGATCAAGGAAGCAAAGCCCTTCGTCGCACTCGTCATCGGCGTCAACGGTTCGGGCAAGACCACGACCATTGGCAAGATCGCAGCCAAGCTGCGGGCGGAGGGTCGCTCTGTAATGCTTGCCGCAGGCGATACGTTCCGCGCCGCCGCCATTGACCAACTCAACATCTGGGGTGGGCGCAGTGGCGCTTCGGTCATCGCGCGAGCCCCCGGCGCCGATGCCGCCGGGGTCGCCTTCGACGCGCTTACGGAAGCGCGTGGCGAGGAGGTTGACGTGCTGCTCGTCGACACGGCGGGCCGCCTGCAGAACAAGGCGGTGCTGCTGGATGA